>JACIXC010000002.1 GCA_014360655.1 Actinomycetota bacterium
ACGCTGGAGGAAGAAAGGCGGATGCCGTAGTCCCTCTTGAGGATCACCGCTATCTTGTGCTTGGACCAGGCGGGGTGCTCTCTCCTTAAGTCGCAGATGAGCTGGATCGTCTGCCAGGGGATCTCCGAGACCCTTTTCCTTTTCGGGGTGCGGGGGAGGTCCTCCAGTCCCCTGAGGCCCCGTTTCAGGTACCTCTTCAGCCACTTGTAGAAGGTGGTGGGGGAGATGGCGAAGTGGCGGCAGGTCATCCTGGCATTTCCGCAGCTGCGAAAGTGCTCTATCCAGCGCAGCCTCCTTCTGGCCTCCCTGGAGAGGACCTCGCCCATCATTCTCTCCAACTCCCATTGATGGGGAAGCCTGGTGTGGTAGATACTAGTAGTGGTTCCAACTGAACCCTTCATTTGGACACCTCCTTGCTCTGCTTCGTTTATCACAAAGCAAGTATAGGGGGTGTCCACCATGTTTATGAACCCGGGCAAGGGGGTCAACCGCGTGTTGGCGCGCGGTTTGGCGATCGCTGAAGGGATTTCCACGGCAAGAGCGCCTACGTCCGTGCGCCGGAAGCAATGCCGTCACGCGGACCCGTGTTCCATCGGAAAAAACAAGGAAAAGGCCGGCGGGAAGAAAAAGGCCGGCTCGACCCCGGGGAAACCCGGCGTGAGCCGGCTTCTCCGCGTGCGGCGGCGAGTTTGCCGCCCCGTCACCTCCAGCAGTTGGTTTCGAGCCAGGGGAAGAGGTTGTCGGTCTCCTCCAGCTCGCGCAGGAGATCGCCGTCCTCCTCCCCCTCATCCACCGTTTTCAGCAGGAGGGAGAGGCGGTCGCGGTGAGAGCGGAAACGCAGGCGGGCGTATTCCGCGGCGGCCTCCCGGGTGACCATGTAAGGCCAGTCGCTGGCCTCCAGGATGAGCAGCTCGCGCGCCGCCTGGGCGAGGGCGCGGCCCGTACCCGCTTTCTCCCGCCGCGTCACCCGGGAGAGGAACTCCTCCTCCGCGCGGCGCGTCTCCTCCCACATGTCTGCGGTGCGCGGGTTCCGCCAGGTGGCGAAGGTACCGTCCACGTTCCAGGCGGTGACGGATGGCGCGATGGCGGGCAACGGATCCCGGTGCGCCTGCACGGCCAGGTCGCCCGGAAGGACAAGGCGGGGGTGGAGGTGGCGCAGCACGTGTCGCAGCCAGAAGGGCCCCTCGTACCACCAGTGGCCGAAGAGCTCCGTGTCGTAGGCGATGAGAACCAGGGGAGAGGCGTTCCCGGCACTTCCCTCCGCCGCGAGCTCGTGCAGCCTGGCGCGGATGCGCTGCGCGAAGTCCCGGGCGTCTCCCTCCGCGGCCGCGAGCGCCCGCTCCGGCACGTACACCTCCTTGTCGTCGATGGGCGTTTGGTGGGAAGTGAT
Organism: Actinomycetota bacterium; assembly: GCA_014360655.1. Classification (NCBI taxonomy): domain Bacteria; kingdom Bacillati; phylum Actinomycetota; species Actinomycetota bacterium. The sequence continues at coordinate 1,391 of JACIXC010000002.1, forward strand.
GCGCCAGTACTGGAAGCCGTGACCCTCGTGGTCCTTCTTGGAGTAGTCCCTGTAGCTCCCCCCCGAGGGGTAGCCGTCCTCCGCCCAGACCAGGCGGTGCGCCAGCGGGTCGCGCAGCAGGGCCACCAGGGGCGTGGATCCGAGCCGGCGGGGTCGCCAGGTCGCGTTGTCCAGCGGATCCCCCTCCGCGGCGGAGAAGTCGAGGACCACGTAGGAGATGGGGGGCGAGAAGCGCCGCAGCAGCCCGTCCAGGTCGGGGGTGTAGGCGCATTCAGGCAGCCAGAAGCCGCGCGGTTCCCGCCCGAAGGCGCGGCGGTAGCTCTCCAGGCCCACCGCCACCTGCGCCCTGCGACATGTCTCGCAGGGCAGGAGGGGAAGGTGGGCGTGGGTGGCGGAGCTGGCGAGCACCTCCAGCACCCCGGCCTCCATGCCCTCGCGCAGCGTTTCCAGCATGCGGTGGCGGAAGCGCTCCCGGTAGAGGTCCCGCAGCTCGCGCAACCTGTCGCGGTAGAAGGAGGCCAGCGCGCTCCGCGCCTCCTCTCCCATGTCGCGCAGGCGCGCGATCTCTCCTTCCGCCTGGCGGATGCGGTTGTCCAGGTAATCGTCGAAGCGGCGCTGCAGGTGGGGGTCGGTGAGTTGCTCGCAGAGCACCGGCGTCACGGTCATGGCCAGCTTCCCGGGCAGGCTCCCCTCGCTCATATCGGCCACGATGTCCCATACGGGGATGTAACACTCCGCCCAGGCCTCGAGGATCCACTGCTCCCCCACGGGCCAGTCGACGTTGCGCCGCACGTAGGGCATGTGGGTGTGGAGCAGGAGGGCGATGTTAGCTTCACCCATGGCCGCCGCCGTCTCCTGGTAGCTCTTTCCATCCCATGCCGATGAAGTCCAGGGCGCCCTCCAGGCCCTCCTCGCGGACCTTGAAATCCCCTGTGCGCAGGAGGGGGATGAAGAGGGGGCGGTAGAAGAAGCGCTCCCGTCGCGGCGGCAATTCCAGGCAGTACTGGGAAAAGTTGCGCCGCAAGAGGAGGTCGTGAAGTCGCAGCAGGCGCGCATGGAATATCCCCTTCACCTCCACGCGTGGGTAGAAGCTCTGCATGAAGGCGAGGAATTCCCGGTAATCGTATTCACGGATGTGGAAGGGGTTCAGCGGCGATTCCCTGCCGGGGGAGATGATGAGACGATTGGGCGTGGTGATCACGCACAGCCCCCCCGGCCTGAGCACCCTGCGGGCCTCCTCCATGAAGCGCTCGGGCCGGTGCAGGTGTTCCACCACCTGCAGGGAGCAGACCAGGTCGAAGGAGGCTTCTTCCAGGCCGGTTTCGTAGATGTCCCCGTAGAGGAAGCGCAGGTTTGGCCGCCGGTAGGTGCGGCGGGCGTGGTATACGGCCTCCGGGGCCAGGTCCACTCCCACCGCCTCCAGTGCCACCGAGGCCAGCAGGTCCGTCCCGTAACCCTCGCCGCTCCCCAGGTCCAGCACGCGCTTGCCGGCCGCGAGGGGGAGGAGGAAGCGGTAGGCCACCAGGTGGCGCTGGAACCAGTAGTTCTCCTCCCTGATGCCGGGGAGGGTGCGTTCCCCGGTAAGGATGAGAGCGGGGTAATGATCCCGCGGGAGGTCGTTTTCCGTCGCTCCGTTCATCTTCCCTGATCCGTCGTCCCGACAAACTGTCCGTGCATCCCGCCCGCGCACCTTTCCCCCGGATCCCCGCCTTTTCCCCGTCCACGGGTAGCGTGGAGAACCCACTCCGGAGGGATTCCCGCCCCCGCGACCTTCCATGACATGCGGGGCCGCCGCTTACCGGCCGCCGTAATCAGCTCCGCTCCGCGAGGCTCTCCCCTTGCCCGGAAGGGGCTCGCTGGAGCGGTGCCCGGCAGGAAGCCATTGTACCACCCTTGCGCCGCCGGGGAGGAGGAGAGGCTTTCGCCTCCTCGCGGGCCCCGTGCTCACGGGCGGGGCATGGTCAGGGTGGCCAGCGCGGAGACGATGAACATGCTTCCCAGCACGACCAGGTAGAAATTACCAAATGCCCATCCCATGGCCAGCAAGAAGAGGCCCAGCGCGCACCCGCCTCCCGTGTAGGCGAACCTCGTGCGGTTCATTTCACCAGGTCCAGTACCCGCTTGAACTCCTCGCCGTCCGCCCGGTAGGTAACCTCGTAGATGAGGGCTTCCGAGGTGGTCACCGTGGCGCCGGCCCGGCGCATCCTCTCGAGGGCCACGGCATGGTCCAGCGGCTTGCGGGTGCCCGTGGCGTCGGCGATCACCTGCACCTGGTAGCCCCGGTGCAGGGCGTCGAGGACCGTCTGGCACACGCAGATATGCGTCTCGATGCCGCAGACCAGCAGCCGCCTGCGGCCCGTTCCCCTGACGGCGTCGGAGAATTCCGGGACCCCGAAGCAACTGAAGATGCGCTTGACGACGGGATCATAGGAGGGCAGGTCCGCCTTTATCTCGTCCACCGTGTAGCCGAGTCCCTGTGGGTAGTGTTCGGTGAGGATCACCGGCAAACGGAATATGGAGGCGAAGCGCAGCAGGCGCGAGATGGCGCCCGTCACCTCCTCGCGGTCGTGTATCATGCGCACCAGCTTCTCCTGGGGATCGATGACCACCAGCACGCTGTCGTCGGCGTTCGCCAGGTCGGGATGCCTCTTCATGTTCCACACCTCCTTCCGGAAGCCCCCGCGCAGCTCGCCGCGCTCTCATCCCTCGTCGTCCTTCTCCCCGGAGGTTCCCTCGAGGTAATCGTGCACGAGGTCCGCGACCCGCATGGCGGAGTTGAAGGCGGTGTCGCCGCCCGTGCCCTCGGCGCAGGTGGTGTCCCCGCAGAGGAAGAAATTGTCGATGGAGGGGATGGTGAAGCCGGGCCGTTCATCCCGGCCCTGGCCGGGACGGGGCAGGAAGCCGTCCACCATGTGCAGGTGCATGGCACGCTCCCAATCCACCACCTCCCATATACCGGGAAACATCTCCCGCAGCAGGCCGCGCAGGCGATCCTCCTCGCGGCCCACCTTCTCGCCGTTCTTCATCCAGCCGTAGGGGAGGGGGTAATACCAGGAGAGGAGCTGCCTTCCCTCCGGCGCCATGCCGGGGTCGATGTTGGAGGTGAACTGCCCCATGGTCAGCGGGTCGGAGGTCACCAAAAGTCCGCTCTTGTCGCTGACCTTCTCCTTGAGCCCCACGTCGAGGGCGATCCCCGCCGTGGGCACGAGTTCCTTCGCCTTCTTCACGAACTTGATGGGGAGGTCCTTGCCCCCGAAGAGATTGGGGACTTCCTGCACGGGTATGGCGCTGATGACCGCCCGCGCCGCGTAGGTGGCCGCCTCCGTCTTCACCTGCCCCACGATCCCCTTGCGCACCGTGAGGCGCGTGACCCTGGATGAGGTCATCACCTGGCCGTTCTTCTCCAGCTCCTCCCGCAGGCCCTCGATTATCTGGCGCGTGCCGCCCTCCGGGTATCCCACCTTCACCTTGGCGCGCAGGGCCTTCTTCAGGAAGGCGGCCATCTCACCCGCGGATGCCTGGCGCAGGTCGGGAGCGATGATGCCGATACCCGAGAGGACGCGCAGGAGCTCCAGCGTTTCCGCGGAGCGGCAGCGCGAGGTCATCTCCTCCAGGGAGATACCGTACTTGCGCGCGGGATCTCCCAGCACCAGCTTCAGCAGGTAGCGGACGGCGCTGAGCTTGGCGGAAAAAGGCAGCAAGGGAGAGCGCAGTATCTTTCCCACGTTGTTGGGGAGCGGGCGGAACTCCCCCCCGGTGTAGAGCTCCGGCTCGCCCTGCTCGAGGAAGCGCAACTCGCGGCCGAGACGGCGGAAGACCGCCGCCGCGGCTCCCTGCGAGGCGAAGCGGTTGGCATGCAACCCGTACTCGACCGTATAGCCGTCACGCTCAATGTACCCGGCCCTGCCCCCCAGGGAACGCGCCCCCTCCAGCAGCAGTACCCGGTACCCCTTGTGGGAGAGCAGGGCTCCCGCGGAGAGCCCCGCGTACCCACCGCCTATCACGATGACGTCGTAATCCATGTGCAACTCCCTCTTGTCGAACGGGCTTACCGCGAGGGGAAAGCGACGCCTCCCCGCGCACCGGCATCTCCAATATATCAAAAAACACGATTCTCCCGGGGCTGTATCTATTGTAAGCTTGATCTCCAGGGAAGGAGTACGAAGCGGGGAACGAGATGCCCGTTCACGGACGGCACGGGGGAAGGAGACGCCGGAGGCGATGGGGCGGGTCCCGCGTCCCGCGGGTGCGGCGCCGTTTACCGGGGCGGGGATGGGCCCGCGCGAGAAAGGGGGGTGAGAGCGGATGTTCCGGGAAGAGGTGGCCTTCTACGCCGACAGCGTCGAGCATATAAGGCTGGAGGGGATCCTCGAGATGCCCGACGGGAAAGGGCCGCACCCGGCCTGCATCCTCTGCCACCCCCACCCCCTCGGCGGGGGCTCCATGCACGTCTCCCTTCTGCAGGTGATATCCCGGACGCTCTGCGAGCAGGGCTGGGCGTGCCTGCGCTTCAATTTCCGGGGGGTGGGGCGCAGCACGGGAGAGTCCTCCGGGGGGTTGCGGGAGACGGAGGACGTCCAGGGCGCTTACAACTACCTGCGGGAGAGGGAAGAGGTGGACGCGGAGGACCTTTCCCTGGCCGGATGGTCCTTCGGGTCATGGGTGGGGCTGAGATGGGCGCTGCAGGAGGGGCGGTGCCGCCGGCTGGCGCTGGTGAGCCCGCCCATGGTGGGGTTCGATTTCTTCCATTTTCTTGAAGCAATATCCCCCTCCGCGCTGCCGGCGGTGCTGGTGGTGGCGGGGAGCCGCGATCAGTTCGCGGGGGAGGAGAAGCTGCGGGAGCTCACCGCGAGGCTGGGAGGAGAGCTCGTCCTCCTGGAAGGCGCGGATCACTTCCTTTTCGGCCACGAGTCCCGGGTCGCCCAGGCGATAGCGGAACACTGGAAGAATCACCCAGCCAATTTCTGAGGCGGTCTTCGAAGGGCAGGAAGGGTCGCGGGCGACCGGCGATGCGGGGCGGCAGGGGTAAAACAGAGGGCAATGCACGTCCGGGCCGGAGAACGCCTTTATGCCGCTCACAGGAATCTGCCGGGGAGGGGGCGGGCTTCAGGGGCATCGACGTGTCGTTATCGCACCGTTCCTGCGCGGCCATTCCGGGGTATGAACGGAAGGGATACCCTACGGGATCCTCCCGACTGTCCGGAAGCAGCCCCTGCCCCCTAATCCATCGCCCTTCCCTTGACGATGATTATAGATGGAAGGAAGGGGAATAATGTTACGAGGGAAACAAAGGGAAGTGGTGCAGGGATCGGATTGAAAGGGGTGGTGGCCATGCTGCGGGAGGAGTTCCTGAAAAAGGTGAAGGAGGCGGCGGGCCTGGAATCCGTGCGACAGGCGGACGCCGTGGTAAGGGCAGTGGTCGCCGTTTTGAAGGCAGGGCTTCCACCGGAGCAGGCAGAGATGTTAGCCTCCTCTCTTCCCGAGGACCTGAGGCTGGGATGGGAGATGGTAGGCTCTTACCCGGCCGATATCCTGGAGAGGGAGGATATCTACTACGAGGGCTCTGAAGGGGAAGAGGAAAGGGAGGCTCCCACCATAACCCAGGGCTGATGTGGGCACAACCCGGGAAGGAGTGGCGGGCGGCCCCGGCGGGTGGCTCGTTGTACTGAACGTGACGGTCACTTCCGGACGATCGAGACCGCTGGCTTACAAGAACGACTTGCTGCCTCGGGTGATGCATGTCTCGCAGATTAGAGCGACCGGACACAAGGCCGTTGCTTTTTAACCTTCCGTATGAACCTTCCGTTTATCTTCTCTCCCCACTTGGGGACGACGCCGTGCAGCGCCCTGGTCCCAGTGCATGAAACACGGATTTTTCACGACACCGCATCACGATGCGGGGTCGCTTTTCCTGCACGTACCTCATGTAAGGGTCGGGCGCACAACACCCGGCGCCGAGCAGAGCAAGCTTTGCCTTGCAATGGCCGTTCACAGCGGATATAATACCCTCGGTGCGCCGGCGGAGGCCGGGGACACCGCAAATCCGCGATGAGGACTCACCGGGGACTCCAGGCCGAGCAGGCTGAGAGCCTTCGGTTAAATATATGCCCTAAATCCGGTGCGGGAGCCGGAAAGAAAGCGAGGGCATGTTTTCGAAGAGCCCGTCACTTGAGAGAAGAGGAAAGGAGTTGCAGCATGGTTCCGAGTGACCTGGAGATCGCTCAAGCGGCAGAGCTCCTCCCCATCGTGGAGATCGCCAGGAAGATGGGGCTGGAGGAGGACGAGATCGAGCTGTACGGCAAATACAAGGCGAAGATCAACTTCGAGCAGGTCCTGGAGAGGCTGAAGGACCGCCCCAACGGGAAGTATATCGACGTCACCGCCATCACCCCAACCCCCCTGGGCGAGGGCAAGACGGTCACCTCCATCGGCATGACCGAATCCCTGGCCAAGATCGGCAAGAACGTCTGCCTCACGCTGCGTGAGCCTTCCCTGGGGCCGGTGTTCGGCATCAAGGGAGGCGCGGCGGGAGGCGGTTACTCGCAGGTGGTGCCCATGGAGGACCTCAACCTCCATTTCACCGGGGACATCCACGCCGTGGGAGCGGCCAACAACCTGCTGGCGGCGATGATCGACACCAGCATCCTCCTGGGCAACCCCCTGAACATCGACCCCCTCACCATTTCCTGGAGGAGGGTGGTGGACATCAGCGACCGCGCCCTGCGCGACATCGTCATCGGCCTCGGCGGCAGGGAGAACGGCTATCCCCGCCAGACCGGGTACGACATCACCGTGGCCTCGGAGGTCATGGCCATCCTGGCCCTGGCTACCAGCCTTAAGGACCTCAGGGAGCGGCTGGGGCGCATCGTGGTCGCCTATACCTACGAAGGCAAGCCGGTGACCGCGGAGGACCTCAAGGCCGCCGGCGCCATGACCGTTCTCCTCAAGGAGGCCCTCAAGCCCAACCTCATACAGACCCTGGAGCATAACCCCTGCATCATGCACGCCGGCCCCTTCGCCAACATCGCGCACGGGAACAATTCCATCGTGGCCGACCTGGTGGCCCTGAAGTGCGCCGATTACGTGGTCACGGAGTCCGGTTTCGGTGCCGACATGGGGGCGGAGAAGATGATGAACATCAAGTGCCGCTACTCGGGCGTCACCCCGGATTGCGTGGTCATCACCACCACCATCCGCGCTCTCAAGATGCACGGCGGCGCCTTCGAGGCCCGTCCCGGCAAGCCCCTCGACGAGGAGCTGGTGAAGAAGGAGAACATGCCCGCCCTCGAGGAAGGCGCGAGCAACCTCATCAAGCAGATCGAGAACATGAAGCTCTTCGGCGTGCCGGTGGTGGTGACCATCAACAGGCGCGTGACGGACACCGACAAGGAGATAGAGCTGGTGAAGAAGCTGGCCGAGGGCGCCGGCGTGGTGGCCTGCGTGCCCATCGAGGTCTGGGCCAAGGGCGGCGAGGGCGGCAAGGAGGCCGCCCAGGCCATCGTGGAGGCATGCGAGCAGCCCAAGGACTTCAAGTTCCTCTACGAGCTGGACTGGTCCATCAAGGAGAAGATCGAGGCCATCGCCACCAAGATCTACGGCGCGGACGGGGTGGACTACAGCCCCCTGGCGGAGCAGAAGATCAAGCAGTACACCGAGGCGGGCTACGACAAGCTCCCCATCTGCATGGCCAAGACCCACCTGTCGCTCTCCCATGACCCCAACCTGAAGGGCGCGCCCAAGGGCTTCCGCCTGCCGGTGGTGGATATCAGGCCTTCCATCGGCGCCGGTTTCCTCTACCCGCTGTGCGGCGCCATGCGCACTATGCCCGGGCTTCCCAGCCGCCCGGCGGCGGTTGACGTGGACATCGACGAGAACGGCAGGACCATGGGACTGTTCTGAGAGTGATTTCCGCGTATCGGTGATGAAGGGAGAAGGATGCCCCGGTCCTCGGGACCGGGGCATCTACAAGAAAGGTAAGTCGATCCCTGGGAGGTCGAGCCTTGCAAGAGAGCTGCCGGGTCCTGTTTCTGCCTGATAACCGCTACATCGTGGTTCCCAGGGGCGAGAACCTCCTCAAGGCGGCCATGGACGCCGACGTGCACGTGAACGCCTCCTGCGGCGGTTCCGGTTCATGCGGCAAGTGCCGCGTCTTGATCGAGGAAGGGGAGGTGGAGCGGGAACCCAACCCAAAGCTCTCCGAGGAGGACATCTCGAGGGGATACGCACTGGCCTGCCAGACCAGCGTCCTCTCCGACCTGAAGGTAAACGTCCCCATCGAGTCGCGCATCGGGGACAGGAGGATCTTCGAGCGCAAGGAGCCGGAGCCGGCGCACGGCCACCTGCTCTCCGCGGCCGACTGGGAGAAGCGGCTCCCCCACTGGGAGCTCAATCCCTCCACGCGCAAGATACACCTGGTCCTCGCGGAACCGACACTCGACGACAACGTGAGCGACGCCGAGAGGGTGAAGCGTGGGTTATCCGTGGAGGCTGGACTGCGCGACGTGGTCATCGATTACCCGGTGCTGCAGCGCCTTCCAAACATGCTGCGGCAGAGCGACTGGGACATAACCGTGACCGTCCTGGACAGCGGGGAGGAACTGCGAGCCGTGCGCATCGAGCAGGGAGACACCTCCGGGCGCCAGTCCGCGATCGCCATCGACGTGGGGACCACCACCATATCCGCCGAGCTCATCGACCTGCAGACGGGCGAGGTCACCGCCCGGGCTTCCGACTACAACGCGCAGGTGGCCTTCGGCGAGGACGTCATCACCCGCATAATCTACGCCACGCGCGGCACGGGGCTGGCCAAGCTGCAATCGGTGGTGGTGGGCACCATCTGGAACCTCATCAAGAGCCTGGTGGAACAGGCGGGGATAGAGTACTGCGACATCACCCACCTGGTGGTTTCCGGGAACACCACCATGACCCACCTCCTCCTGGGCCTCAATCCCCGCTATATACGCGAGGAACCCTACATCCCCTCGGCGACCTTCTTCCCCTGGATAAAGTGCAGCGACATCGGGCTGCGCATCGCGGCGGGGGTCTATCTTTACGCTATACCCTGCGTGGCATCTTACGTGGGCGGGGATATCGTCGCCGGTATGCTCGCCGCGGGTATCTTCAACTCCGACAAGCTCACCCTGTATATCGACATCGGCACCAACGGTGAGATGGTCCTGGGAAACCGCGAATGGATGCTCTCCTGCTCCTGCTCGGCGGGACCTGCCTTCGAGGGGGGCGGCGTCAAGCACGGCATGCGGGCAACCCGCGGGGCCATCGAGCAGGTGCGCATCAACAAGGTGAACTACGAGCCCATGATCATCACCGTGGGCCACCGCAAGCCCATCGGCATCTGCGGGTCCGGGCTCATCGATGCCCTCTCCGAGATGTTCCTCACCGGCATCATCAACGAGAAGGGGAAGATAAACACCGATCTCCCCACGGACAGGGTGCGGGCCACGGAAAGCGGGGCCGAATACGTGCTGGTGCGGGCGGAGGACTCGGCGACAAGGCGGGACATCGTCATCACCGAGGTGGACATAGACAACCTCATGCGCGCCAAGGCGGCGGTTTACGCGGGCATAGAGATACTCCTCTCCTCCGTGGACATGGACGTCTCCATGATCGACGAGCTCCTCATCGCCGGGGCCTTCGGCCGCTACCTGGAGGTGGACAAGGCGGTGACCATCGGCTTGTTGCCGGACATCGGGTACGACAAGATGAAATTCGTGGGCAATGGGTCCCTCCTGGGGGCTCACCTCGCCGCGCTCTCCAAGGACATGCTCAACAAGGCCAACGAGATCGCCCGCCAGATGACCTATCTCGAGCTCTCCATGAACCCGGCCTTCATGGAGCATTACCTGTCGGCCCTCTTCTTTCCCCATACCGACCTGGACGCCTTTCCCTCGGTGCGCGAAAGGCTGGAGAGCTACCGCGACGAGCAGCGTTGGGCCAGGGAAGCGGCCGCGGGAGGGGAGGTGGGCTGAGTGGGTTTCGTCATCGCCGTGTCCGGCAAGGGCGGCACCGGGAAGACCACCTTCTCGGCCCTGGCCGTGGACTACCTGGTGCGTACCACCGGCAAGGCCGTGCTCGCGGTGGACGCGGATTCCAACGCCAACCTCGACCAGGCGCTGGGGACGAAGGTGGAGAAGACCATCGGCGCGGTGAGGGAGAACCTCACCGAAAACGTCTCGCGCATGCCGGCGGGCATGTCCAAGGAGGTCTGGGTGGAGACCATGCTGCGCCAGGCCCTGGTGGAGGAGAAGGGCTTCGACCTCATCTCCATGGGGAGGCCGGAGGGGCCGGGTTGCTACTGCTACCTCAACAACATCTTCCGGCGCTACCTGGACATCATGACCGACCAGTACGAGTACGTGGTCATGGACAACGAGGCGGGCATGGAGCATCTCTCGCGGCGCACCACCCGGGGTGTGGACGTGATGTTCATCGCCTCCGATCCCACCGTGCGCGGGATCAGGACCGCCCTGCGCATCCGCGACCTGGCGCGCGAGCTCAAGCTGGACATCCGCCGCGTGGCCCTAGTGGTCTCCCGGGTAAGGGACGGGCTGCCCGAGAACCTGCGCGCCATCGCCGACGAGAGCAACCTGGAGGTAGCCGGCACGGTCCCCGAGGACCCGCTGGTAAGCGCCCTGGACGAGGAAGGGAAGGCCATCGTCTCCCTTCCCCCCGACAGCCCGGCCCGTGTCGCAGTTGATGAGATCCTGGAGCGCTACGTCAAGGGGAGTGGCAGGCGGGGTTGATGACGGGCGCGATAATGCGCTGGTGGTATTTGCCGGAAAAGAGGTGGAATTGCAGGGGAATTGGTGAGATAATCAGGTTTTGGACCGGGGAGGTCTGACGATGTACGTGGAAAAGCCCATGATCGTATTTCTGGACAGGCTCGCCTCCAGGTCACCGGAGCCGGGCGGCGGCGCCGTTTCCGCCCTCACGGGAGCGCTGGGAGCCGCTCTGGTCTCCATGGTAGGCAACCTCACCCTGGGCAAGGAGAAGTACGCGGACGTGCAGGACCAGGTGGAGGAGCTCCTCAAGTCATCCGAAAAACTCCGAGACGAGCTGCAGGGACTCATCCAGAAGGACACCGAGGTCTACGCGGAGGTCTCCGCCGCTTACAAGATGCCACGCGAGAGCGAGGAGGAGAAGGCGGCGCGTGCGGCGAGCATCCAGAAAGCCCTGAAGACCGCCACCGAGGTGCCCTTCGAGATCGCCGAGAAATGTCTCGAGGTGGCGCGCATATCGCTGACGGCGGCGGAGATCGGCAACGTGGGGGCGGTGAGCGACGCCGGCGTGGCGGCGCTCCTGGCCGAGGCGGCGGCGCAGAGCGCGGCGCTCAACGTGAAGATCAACGTCAACAGCATCGAGGACCGCGACTTCGCGGAGGCGAAATGGTCGCGTGTGCAGGAGATCCTCGAGGAGGCGGCGCTCCTGCGGGACCGCGTGGTGAAGCTTACCTACGAAAAGCTGGGATGAGGCACGGCGCCGCCGGCCGCGGGAAGGCCGCTGCAGGGATTCGTGCGGGAACGGGCCTCGCGACGGTGAAGGTACAGCGCGCCGGCAGGTGTTAGAGGGAAAGGCGTTCGAGTCCGCCAAGGATCGGGAAAGGGAAAGGAGCGAGGCATATGACGGTGGTCATCGATTGTGTCGCGATCGGCGATGAGCTGATGAAGGAGATCGTTGCCGAGACTGAAGCCCTCAAGGCAAAGGGCATCACCCCCGGCATCGCCACCCTCCTGGTGGGGGACGATTTCGGGGCGCGCATGTACCGCGGGCAGGTGGAGAAGTTCTGCGAGGAGGCGGGCTTCAACTACATCAACGAGAACCCGCCCGCCGACGTGAGCGAGGAAGAGGTGGTGGAGATCGTGAAGCGGCTCAACGCCGACAAGGCGGTGAGCGGCATCCTTCCCCTGCGCCCCTTTCCCGAGCACATCTCGGACAGCGCGGTTATCAATTCCATCGACGTGAACAAGGATATCGACTGCTTCCACCCCTTCAACATGGGCAAGCTGGCGCTGGGCGAGCCCACCTTCCCGCCAGCGACCCCCTCGGCGGTGGTGGAGATCCTCGACCGCTACGCCCGCGAGTACGAGAAGATGGATCCCAAGGACTTCTACGAGGGGGCGGAGATAGTGGTGGTGGGCCACTCCAACATCGTGGGAAAGCCGGTGGCCTTCCTCATGCTCAACCGCAACGCCACCACCACCGTGTGCCATGTCTTCACCAGCATGAAGGGCAACCTGGAAAAGCATACCAAGGGCGCCGACATCCTCATCGTCGCCGCGGGGAAGGCCGACCTCATCGGTCCCGACCAGGTGAAGGAGGGCGCCATCGTGGTCGACGTGGGCATCAACCGCGTCAAGGTGCTGGATGAGAAGGGCGAGCCCGTGCTCAACGAGAAGGGAAAGCCCAAGACCAAGACGGTGGGAGACGTCTCCTTCGACGCTGTCAAGGACATGACCAAGGCCATCACGCCCGTGCCCGGCGGCGTGGGCTCGGTGACCAACCGCATGCTAATGAAGAACGCCCTGCGCGCCTGCAGGATGCAGCACGGGCTGGAATGACGGACGACAAAGTCCGCCCGTCACGAGAGGAATAATATAGAAAAGGCGGTAAAGGGACATCGGAAAGGAGAATGGAAATGGCGTTCAATCTACCGACGGAAACGGCCAAGGGCAAGATCCGCGAGGTAGAGCTCGGTAGTGGCGACAAGGCCAGGAAGGTGGGAGGAGAATCCTGCCTGCCCTTCTACCTCTGGGAGGGCGAGATGCCCAACAAGCCAATGGTGGCCGCCGAGGTTATGGACGAGGTGGGCGAGCTGGTGCCGGCGCTGGAGAAAGCCCTGGGCGAGGTGAAGAGCGACCCCGTCGCCTGGGCGAAGAAGGCGGTGGAGGAATGGGGCGCCGACGCCATCTTCCTCCTGCTCACCTCCACCGACCCCAAGGCCACCAACGCCCCCGCGGACCAGGCGGCGGAGACGGTGCTAAAGGTGGAGGAAGCGGTGAAGGCCCCCGTGATCGTCTACGGTACGGAGGACCTGGAGAAGGACGCAGAGATAGCCAGGGTGGTGGCCACCAAGGCCGAGGGAAGGAACCTGCTGATAGGTCCCGCCAAGGAGGACAACTTCAAGAAGGTCGGGGCGCCGGCCATCGGGTACAAGCAGACGGTAGCCGGCATGACCCCCATCGACGTCAACCTGGCCAAGCAGCTGAACATCCTCCTCACCAACCTGGGCATGGAGGCGGAGAAGCTGGTCATCGACCCCACCACCGGAGCCCTGGGATACGGCCTGGAGTACACCTACTCGGTGATGGAGCGGTTGAAGATAGCCGGCCTCTTCCAGGACGATTCCATGACCCAGATGCCCATGCTGGCCAACATCGGTTTCCAGGCCTGGAAGACCAAGGAGGCCAAGAGCCCCGAGGAGGAGTACCCCGAGTGGGGCGACGCGGAGAAGCGCGGCATCATGTGGGAGACGGTCACCGCGGTGGCGCTGCTGCTGGCGGGCGCGGACATCCTGGTGTTGCGCCATCCCGAATCCATAAGACTGGTGAAACAGTTGATCGCCGACCTTTCCGGGTAGGCTTTGCATAAAGGGCCGGCTTTCGAACCGGAAAACACGTTGCGGGACAGGCTCGGAAGGGACGGAAAGCCGGATTTGGAGAAGGTCCGCGAAGGACCCGAAAGTTCCACAGGAGGAATAAGAGACATGGCAGAGATCGAGGAAATGTCAGCGTGCGAGGCCACGCTGGAGATGCTGAGGCAGGCCAAGGAGGAGGGCCAGGAAACCGCCTTCGACCGCGTGGAGCAGCAGAAGGGCTGCGCCTTCGGCGAGGCGGGGAGCTGCTGCCGCATCTGTAACATGGGCCCCTGCCGCATCAACCCCAAGAAGCCGGACGAGAGCCGCGGGGTGTGCGGCGCCGACATGGACACCATCGTGGCCCGCAACTTCGCCCGCATGGTAGCCGGGGGGGCTTCCGCCCACTCCGACCACGGGCGAGCGGTGGCCGAGACCCTGGTCATGGCAGCCAGGGGGGAGGCCACCGACTACGAGATCAAGGACCGCATCAAGCTGCTCGAGGTGGCCGCCGACCTGGGCGTGGAGGTGGGCGACCGCGAGATCAACGACATCGCCCTGGAAGTGGGCGAGCGCTGCCTGGCCATGTTCGGGCAGCAGGAGGGCGAGCTTCCCTTCGCCCTCAGGGCCCCCGAGCCGCGCAAGGAGATCTGGCGCCAGCTGGGCGTCTTCCCCCGCGGCATCGACCGCGAGGTGGTGGAGCTCATGCACCGCACCCACATGGGCGTGGACCAGGACTACGAGAACATCCTCATGGCCTGCGCCCGCACCGCCCTGGCCGACGGCTGGGGAGGCTCCATGATCGGGACGGAGCTGCAGGACATCCTCTTCCAGACCCCGGTACCCATCGAGGCCAAGATCAACCTGGGGGTGCTCAAGGAGGACGAGGTGAACATCATCGTCCACGGCCACGAGCCCATCCTCTCCGAGATGATCGTGCTCGCCGCAAACCTGCCGGAGATGCAGGAAAAGGCCAAGAGCGTGGGGGCCAAGGGGATCAACCTGGCCGGCATCTGCTGCACGGCCAACGAGATCCTCACGCGGCACGGCATACCGGTAGCGGGCAACGTCCTTCAGCAGGAGCTGGCCCTGCTCACCGGCGCGGTGGAGGCCATGGTGGTGGACGTGCAGTGCATCTACCAGGGGGTCGGGCAGATCGCCAACTGTATACACACCGACATAATCACCACCTCCCCCAAGGCCAAGATGCCCTACGCTCGCCATATCGAGTTCCACGAGGACAAGGCGCTGGACATCGCCAAGGAGATAGTCTCCTCGGCCATCGATAACTTCCCGAAGCGGGGAAGGGTCAGTATCCCCGACGTCAGGGAATCCCTCATCGCCGGTTTCAACCACGAGTACATCAACTACATGCTGGGAGGGCGTTTCCGCGCCTCCTACCGGCCGCTCAACGACGGCGTCATCGACGGGCGCATCCGCGGCGTTGTGGGCGTGGTGGGCTGCAACAACCCCCGCGTGAAGCACGACGACATCCACGTGCGCGTGGTGCGCGAGCTCATCGCCAACGGCTGCCTGGTGGTCATGACCGGTTGCGCCGCCCAGTCGGTGGCCAAGGCCGGGCTCATGCTCCCAGAGGTGGCGCGCGACATCTGCCCGCAGGGGCTGTGGGAGATCTGCGAGGCGGTGGGCATCCCGCCGGTGCTGCACTGCGGTTCCTGCGTTGACAACAGCCGCATCCTCATCGCCTGCACGGCCATGGTGCACGAGGGCGGCCTGGGGGACGACATAAGCGAGCTCCCCGTGGCCGGGTGCGCGCCGGAGTGGATGAGCGAGAAGGCCATCTCCATCGGCGAGTACTTCGTGGCCTCCGGCGTGTATACCGTGTTCGGGGTCAAGTGGCCCACCCTGGGTTCCAAGAACGTCACCGACTTCCTCTTCCAGAAGTACGGTGAGCTCTTCAAGAACACCTGGGACTTCGAGCCCGACCCCGAGAAGATGGTCGGGAAGATCCTGAGCCACATCGACAGCAAGCGCGAGGCCCTGGGCATCATGGCCAAGCGCGAAAGGGTGCTCTTCGACATGGCCATGAGAAGGGAGTTGGAGATCTGATGAGTAGGATAATCGCAACCGCAGCCATCAAGGGAGCCCACAAGGAGGTGGCGGAAGCCGAGCGCATGCTCGCCGAGACCAAGGAGGCCGTCGGAGCCACCGCGAAGGTGGAGTTCCCCAACACCGGGTACTACCTGCCCATCATCTACGCCCTCACCGGCATCGCCGTGGAGAAGCTGGAGGACATGGACCAGGTGATCCAGTACGCCAAGGACCTCCTGCCCCCCATCCCCAGGCAGAACCACTGGGTGCCCTACCTGGGGCACACCCTGGACGCCGGCGTGGCCACTCTCTTCGCCGGAGAGATAATCGAGGGCTGCAAGTACGCCACCAACCCGCCGGTGGATGACCTCTGGCTGGGGGCGGCGGACGACGTCATCATGCGCGAGCGCGGCGTGGAGTTCGTGGACGGCACCGCCCCCGGTTTCTGCGCGCTGGTGGGTCGCGCCTCCACCCCGGAGATGGCGGACAGGATCGTGGTGGAGCTCCTGGAGAAGAACCTCTACGTGTGGATCTCCGGCCACGTGGACGGCCTCTCCATAGCCGAGCAGCTCCAGCAGGTGGACCGCCAGCTGGGATGGGACACGCGCATCGTGCCCTACGGCAAGGAGATGACCTCGGCGGTGTACTCGCTGGGGTTCGCCGCCCGCGCCGCCATGTCCTTCGGCGGGGCCCAGCCGGGCGACTTCCGCAAGGTGCTGCGCTACAACAAGAACCGCATCTTCGCCTTCGTGCTGGCCCTGGACTACGTGGACGAGCAGAAGTACGCCTACGCGGCGGGGGCCATCAACTACGGGTTCCCCACCATCGCCAACACGCCCATCCCGGACATCCTCCCCACCGGCGTGTGCACCTACGAGCACGTGGTGGGCGGCGTGCCGGAGGAGGAGATCGTCCAGAAGTGCGTGGAGGTGCGCGGCCTCAAGATCCAGATCACCGAGATCCCCATCCCCATGGCCTACGGCCCCGCCTTCGAGGGCGAGGTCATCCGCAAGGACGACATGTACCTGCAGTTCGGCGGGAACATCACCCCCGCCTTCGAGTTCGTGAAGATGAGGGAGATGGACGAGGTCACCGACGGCAAGATCGAGGTGGTGGGCCCGGAGATCGACGACGTCAACGAGGGCGACGCCCTGCCACTGGGCATCGTGGTGGAGGTGGCGGGACGCAAGATGCAGGAGGACTTCGAGTCCATCCTGGAGCGCCAGATCCATCACCTCATCAACGGTGCCGAGGGCATCTGGCACATGGGGCAGCGCGACATCGTGTGGACGCGCATCAGCAAGAAGGCCCAGGCCAAGGGGTTCAAGATCCGCCACTACGGCGAGATCATCCACGCCAAGCTGCTCAACGACTTCCCCTCCATCGTGGACAAGGTGCAGGTGACCATCTATACCAACATGGAGGACGTGGAGAAGTGGCTGGCCGTAGCGAGGCAGGCCTACCGCTACCGCGACGAGAAGACGGCGGGCATGACCGACGAGTCTGTGGACACCTTCTATTCCTGCACCCTGTGCCAGTCCTTCGCCCCCACCCACGTGTGCATCATCTCTCCGGAGAGGCTGGGATTGTGCGGGGCCTACAACTGGCTGGACGGCAAGGCGGCCTACGAGATCGACCCCACCGGGCCCAACCAGCCGGTGAAGAAGGGCGACTGCACCGATGAGGTGAAGGGCGTTTGGCCGGCCATCAACGAGTTCGTCAAGGAGAAGTCGGGGGGCAACACCCAGAGCGTCACCATGTACTCCATGATGGAGGACCCCATGACCTCCTGCGGGTGCTTCGAGTGCATCGTGGCCTTCCTGCCCATGTGCAACGGGGTGATGATCGTCAACCGCGAGCACAAGGGCGAGACCCCGTGCGGCATGACCTTCTCCACCCTGGCCAACTCGGTGGGCGGCGGCCAGCAGACGCCGGGCTTCATAGGCATCGGGAAGGTGTACATCACCTCCAAGAAGTTCATCTCCGCGGACGGCGGTTTCCAGCGCATCGTGTGGATGCCCAAGGAGCTCAAGGAGACCCTCAAGGAGCAGCTCCAGAAGCGCTGCGAGGAGATCGGCGACCCCGATTTCATCAACAAGATCGCCGACGAGGACGTGGGCACAACCGAGGAGGAGATCCTTCCCTGGCTGGAGGAGAAGGGCCATCCCGCCCTGACCATGGAGCCCATGCTCATGTAGGAAGGAAGGGAAGGGGGGCGCGCCCCCCTTCCCTCTCGCTGAACATATAAGGTGGGAAGACCGCTTATCGGGAAGGAAGGAGAAAGAGATGGGACTTTCGGGCTTGGATATCTTCAAGAAGCTGCCCAAGACCAACTGCAAGGAATGCGGGTTCCCGACCTGCCTGGCCTTCGCCATGAAGCTGGCGGCGGGACAGGCGAACCTCGACGACTGCCCCTACGTGACGGATGAGGTACGGGCCGAGCTGGCCGAGGCGGCTGCACCTCCCATCCGGGGTGTCACCGTCGGGGTGGGGGACGAAGCCTTCAAGGTGGGTGAGGAGCTGGTGCTCTTCCGTCACGAGAAGACCTTCTTCAATCCCGCGGTCCTGGGCGTGCTGGTGAGCGACGACATGGACGACGCCAGGGTGGATGATCTGCTCAAGCAGGCCAAGGAATGCGAGCACGAGCGGGTAGGCGTGATACTCAAGGTGGGGACCATCGCCGTGAAGTCCGCCTCGGGCGACGCCGGGAAGTTCAAGGCGCTGGTGGAGAAGGTGAAGGGTGCCGTGAACAAGCCCCTCATCCTGATGGCCGAGGACGTCGAGGTCATGAAGGCGGGGGTGGAGGCTGCCGGAGACTCCCGTCCCCTGCTCTACGCCGCCACCGAGGCCAACGTGGACGCCATGGGCGGGCTGGCCAAGGAGAAGGACCTGCCCCTGGCGGTGAAGGCCGCCGACCTGGACAAGCTGGCCGAGCTATCGGAGAAGCTGACCGGCATGGGCCTCAAGGACCTGGTGCTCGACCCGGCGCCGCGCAAGCCGGGCGAGACCTTCAAGGACCTGGTGGCCATCCGCCGGGCGGCCCTCAACGAGAAGTTCGCCCCCTTCGGGTTCCCCACCATCACCTTCCCCTGCGAGGAGACGGACGACGAGCTCTACGAGACGGCCCTGGCGGCCATGTACATCTGCAAGTACGGCGGCATCGTCATCCTCTCCCACGCCGAGCAGTGGAGGATGTACCCCCTGCTGGTGCTGGTGCTCAACATCTACACCGACCCCCAGCGCCCCATGGCCGTGGACTCCAAGTTCTACGAGATCGGGGCCCCGGACGAGAACAGCCCGGTGCTGGTGACCACCAACTTCTCCCTCACCTACTTCATCGTCTCCGGCGAGATCGAGGGGAGCAAGATCCCCGCCTGGCTGGGCGTGGTGGACGTGGACGGCCAGTCGGTGCTCACCGCTTGGGCGGCGGGCAAGTTCGTTCCCGAGACCATCGCCAAGTTCATCAACACCTCGGGGATCGCGGATAAGGTGAAGCACCGCAAGCTTATCATCCCCGGTTACGTGGCCCAGATCTCCGGCGAGCTGGAGGAGGAGCTGCCCGACTGGGAGATCGTCATAGGCACCAGGGAGGCCGCGGACATCCCCGCCTTCCTGCGCCAGTTCTCCACCTCCTGAGGGAAAGGGGTTGGAAGAGAAACGAGCACCGCGACTTGGATGGAAGGTACGCGGTAGAAGTCGAAGAACGGAGGAGGAACGCAAGAGATGATCATCACCACATCGAAGCCCTTTGAGGAGGTGCTCCAGGAGCTCGAGGGCGAGGAGAAGGTCTTCATCGTGGGCTGCGGCTCCTGCGCCACCACCTGCGAGACGGGAGGCGAGGAACAGGTCGCCGAGATGAAGGCCAAGCTGGAGGCCGAGGGCAAGACGGTCACCGGCACCGTGGTCTACGAGGAGGTATGCCACGAGCTGAACACCAAGCGCAAGTTCCGGGAGAACAAGGAGGCGGTGGAGGCCGCCGAGGGTTTCCTGGTCATGTGCTGCGGCGCCGGAGTGCAGTCGGTGCGCGAGGCCACCGAGAAGTCGGTGCACCCCGCCTGCAACACCGTCTTCCTGGGCAACATCCTGCGCCAGGGCCAGTTCACGGAGAAATGCTCCCTCTGCGGCGAATGCGTGCTGGAGGACTTCGGGGCCATCTGCCCCGTGACCCGCTGCCACAAGGGCATCCTCAACGGGCCCTGCGGGGGCACCGACGAGGGCAAGTGCGAGACCGACAAGGAGAAGGACTGCGGCTGGACCCTCATCTACAACCAGCTGGAGAAGCTGGGGAAGCTGGACCGCTTCCGCAAGATCTACGGCCTCAAGAACTGGCAGGCGAACATGAAGCCCGGCCGCGTGGTCTTCGAGAAGAAGGGCGGAGGGGGTGAGTGAGATGACCGTCCTCATCAAGGAGCACGTGAAGCCGGCCATCCAGGAGATCCTGGAAGCAGGGAAGTTCCTGGTCACCGGGGAGATCGGGCCCCCCAAGGGCACGGACATCGACGAGATGATCGAGCACATCCACCTGCTCAAGGACCGCGTGCATGCCATGAACATCACCGACAACCAGTCCTCGGTGATGCGCTACCCCTCGCTGGCCACGGCCATCCTCATCAAGGAGCTGGGGGGCGAGCCCAACCTGCAGGTGACCTGCCGGGACCGCAACCGCCTGGCCATCGAGGCCGACCTGCTATTCGCCTACACGCGCGGCATCCGCAGCGTGCTCTGCCTCACCGGGGATTCCATCCCCGTGGGGGACCACAAGGAGGCCAAGGCGGTCTTCGACTGCGAGTCGGTGCAGCTCCTTCAGATCATCCGCAACATGGAGGAGGGGCGCGACTCGGGCGGCAACGAGCTCAAGGGCGGCGTGTCCTTCTTCAAGGGAGCCATCGTCACCCCCGAGGCCATCCCCATCGAGCCCCAGATGCTCAAGTTCGAGAAGAAGATCGAGGCGGGAGCCCAGTGGTTCCAGACCCAGGCCGTGTACGACATGGACAACTTCAAGCGCTTCATGGAGAAGGCGCGCAAGATCAGCGACAAGGTGTACATATGCTGCGGCCTGGTGCTCCTTACCAGCCCCGGGCAGATCAAGTACATGAACGCCAACGTCCCCGGCGTCTTCGTGCCCGAGGACCTGGCCCGGGAGATGGAGGACGCTCCCAAGGAGGAGAGGCTCGCCACCGGCATCCGCATCATGGCCCGCCAGATACGCCAGTGCATCGACGAGAAGCTGTGCGACGGCGTGCACATCATGGCCATCGGCAAGGAGGACGTGGTTCCCCGCATCCTCGAGGAAGCCGAGGTGGACATCACCAAGATGTAGCGGGCTCGGGGTCGGAACCGGCGCTGCAGGCGAGCGACGGGACAACCACGTACCTCGAGCATACTCGCGGTAGGATTGCAGGATAAGGGGGGTCGGCGGGGTGAGGCACGGAGCCCTGCCGACCCTCGCAGGGCATGCGTCGAGCATGGGTGGTGTTGAATGGAGGACTGGGAGCCCGCCCTTACGGCGACCGCCATAGGCAGTCTTCCGCACACCGATGCGGAAAAGGCCTGCGCCATGACGTTGCAGCACCTTACCGAGGCCCCCGTCTGGCCGCAGCTACCGCGGCTCAGCTTCCGGGAGAACATGTACGCGCAGTACAGCGAGGGCCTGCCGGGAGTGGTGGTGGACGAGGAGAGGCGCAAGGTCTTCTGCGATACGGAGCGGGACCTCATCCCGGAGATGGAGGTGGTCTACCAGGCTTACCTGGACGGCGACATCTCCATGGCGCGCATCGGCGAGGAATACGCCTCGGGGCTGTACCGCATGGCGGAGCGGCTGGCGCAGGAGGAAAGGAGCTACCGCTTGCTGAAGGGGCAGGTGACGGGCCCGGTGAGCTTCGGGCTCACCGTGCTGGACGGGAAAAACCGGCCCATCCTCTATAACGACCAACTGGCGGAGGTCATGGTGAGGTTGCTCAACCTCAAAGCGCGCTGGATGGAGGGCTTCCTGCGCGGGACGGGCAGGGCGCGCGGGGTGCTCGTCTTCTTCGACGAGCCCTACCTGGTCTCCGTGGGCTCGGCGCTGGTGAGCGTGGACCGCGGGCGGGTGGTGGATTCCCTGCGCCTCTGCGGAGAGGGGCTCACCTGCCTGACGGGCGTGCACTGCTGCGGCAACACCGACTGGACGTATCTCTTCGAGGCGGGCGTGGATGTGGTGAGCTTCGACGCCTACGGGTACATGGACAGCATGGCCCTCTACCCGGAGGAGCTGTGCCGCTTCCTGGAAGGGGGAGGGGCGCTGGCCTGGGGCCTGGTGCCCAACGA
The DNA here is from genome assembly GCA_014360655.1 of Actinomycetota bacterium. Taxonomy (NCBI): domain Bacteria; kingdom Bacillati; phylum Actinomycetota; species Actinomycetota bacterium. The sequence continues at coordinate 23,337 of JACIXC010000002.1, forward strand.
CGCCCGGGTGGACGAGGAGACGGCGGATTCCCTGGCGAGGCGTTTCGAGGAGGGCGTGGCCCTGCTCGCCTCGCGCGGAGTGGATGCCGACCTGCTGAGGGAAAGGGCGCTCCTCACCCCCTCGTGCGGACTCGAGGGGGTGAGCGAGGCGCAGGCGGAGAAGGCTTATCGCCTGACCTCGGAACTCTCGAGCCTGTTACGAGGATGAGGTCTTGCGCGGGAAGGCGATGACCGGGAAAGGCGGAAGAGGAACGGTGAAGACGACGACCGGGGCAGAGAGCCGCCACGAGACGCGTCTCCCCCGCTGGCTGCACCGCCCCATCCGGGCGGGAAGGGAGATGCGCGAGGTGGAGAGGACTTTGCGAGAGCGTGGACTCCACACCGTGTGCGAGAGCGCCAAGTGCCCCAATCGCATGGAATGTTTTTCCAGGCGCACCGCCACCTTCATGATCCTGGGGGACGTCTGCACCCGCAGGTGCGCCTTCTGCGGGGTGGGCAAGGGCGAGCCGCGGGCGGTGGACGGGGAGGAGCCGGCGCGGGTGGCGGCGGCGGCTGCATCGTTGGGGCTGCGACACGTGGTGGTGACCAGCGTGACCCGTGACGACCTCCCGGACGGAGGGGCATCCGTGTTCGCCGCCACCATAAGGGAGATACGCGCCCGCCTGCCGCAGTCCACGGTGGAGGTGCTGGTGCCGGATTTCCGTGGGGACGAGGAGGCGTTGCGGGAAGTCGTGGCGGAGAAGCCGAACGTCCTCAACCACAACCTGGAAACGGTTAAGGAGCTCTACGCACGGGTGAGGCCCGGTGCGGATTACCGGCGCTCCCTGCGCCTGCTGGAGGCGGCGAAGAAAATGGACGGGGATATGAAGACGAAGAGCGGCCTCATGGTGGGTTTGGGAGAAACGCGGAAGCAGCTGCAGGCAGCCTTCCGTGACCTCTCGGGGGTGGGCTGTGATATGCTCACCATCGGGCAGTACCTGCGCCCGGGCAGGGAGCAGCTGAAGGTGGAAAGGTTTCTCTCCCCGCAAGAGTTCGAGGAGCTGGGGGAGGAGGCCAGGAAGGCGGGCATCCCGCTGGTGGCCTCGGCACCCTTCGTGCGCAGCTCCTACCGGGCGAGGGAACTCCTGCTCGCATAGAAGGTGAAGGATAAGCAATCGAGACGACCGCAGGAAAAACGAAGGAGGAGGAAATGCTGATCATCGGGGAAAAGGTCAACGTGATGATGAAGAAGATCGGCCAGGCCATGAAGGAATACGACAAGAAGCCCATCCAGGAGATGGCGTTGCTCCAGGTGGAAGGCGGGGCCAACTGGCTGGACATCAACCTGGGGCCGGCGACCAAGGAGGGGCCAGAGCGCATGCGTTTCGTGGTCCAGGCGGTGCAGGAGGTGACCGACGTGCCCCTGGCCCTCGACACCATGAACATCGATGCCATGAAGGCGGGCCTGGAGGTCGTCGAGGGCAGGGAGGTCATGATCAACTCCATCTCCTCGCAGCCGGAACGCATCGAGAGGCTCATGCCCATGGCCGTGGAGCACAACGCCTGGGTGGTCGGGCTGGTGCTCAACGCGCAGGGGAACGTGCCCCGCGACGCCAACGAGAGGGTGGAGGTGGCCTACAACATCATCATGGCCGCCCAGGAGTACGGGATACCACTGGACAAGCTGCTCATCGACCCCATCGTGCTCCCCATCAGCGTGACCCAGGACCAGGTGCACGCCCTCATCGACGCCATGGACATGCTGCAGGGGGTCTTCGCGGAGTTCGATCCCCAGCCGGGCACGGTGGTGGGTCTCTCCAACGTCTCCAACAGCGTCCCCGACGAGTCGCTCTGCAGCCTGCTCAACCGCACCCTCCTGGCCGTGCTCATGGTCAAGGGACTGACGGCGGCCATCGTGGACCCCAACGACGAGGCCCTAATGGGCGTGGTCAACAAGAACGAGGAATACCAGATAGTGGAAAAGATAGTAAACGGGGAGCCCGTGGACGAGTCCGACCCCACGGCGATAAAGCTCCTCAAGACCTGGAGGGTGCTTACCGAGGAAACCCTTTACGCCCACTCCTACCTGGAGCTGTAAGGAAAGCCGGGCCTGGAGGGGGGCCGGACTCCGCTTCCGCCCTTCCATACCTGCGGGAAGCGGGGGTGCGGCGGGGGTGGTTGCCCGCCGGAACCCTTACATGCCTGCCGGCCCCTCGTAAGACCCGGGGAACGTGATTCAGGGCCTGCGGTCCCAAGGAGGTTGCAAGATGGAAGGCGATACCTGCAGTTGCGCCAAGCGCTTTGCCGATGTGGATGACCTCGGCCCCCTGCAGGAGATCCTGGCGCGCTACCGCGAGGAGAAGGGGGCGCTCATCCCCCTCCTGCAGGATGCGCAGGAGGCTTACGGTTACCTTGACGAGAAGATCATGCGCGCCCTGGCCAGGGGAGCCGGTTACCAGTTGAGCCAGCTCTACGGCGTGGCCACCTTCTATACCCAGTTCCGCCTGGAACCCATCGGGGAGCATCTCATCCGCGTCTGCCACGGAACCGCCTGCCACGTGGCGGGGGCGGAGCTCATCTCCGAGGAGATCAGCAACATCCTGGGGATCAGGGACGGCGAGACCACCCCGGACCGCAAGTTCACGGTGGAATCGGTGATGTGCGTCGGGGCCTGCTCCCTCTCGCCCATCATGATCGTGGACGAGGACACCCACGGGAAGCTGAAGCCGGCCAACGTGCGCAAGGTCCTCAAGAGGTACATGGGAGAGAAAGAGGAGAGGGAAGAATGAAGGGCAACGGGAGGACCAAGCTGGTGCTGGGGTACGGCACCTGCGGCATCGCCGCCGGGGCCACGGCGGTGAAGGAAGCCCTGGAGAGCGAGCTTGCCGGCGGGAAGTACGACATGGAGCTGGACATAGCCGGATGCATGGGTTTCTGCTTCCGGGAACCCATCGTGGAGGTCTTCTATCCCGGCGGGGAAGCGGTCGTCTACGGCGACCTCACCCCCAAGCGGGTGGGCCAGCTCCTGGAGGCGGTGGACTCCGGCGAGATCATGGAGGAGTGGGTGGTGCGCCGCAGCGACGACCCGACGGCGGGAGAGGGGGACTTCCTGGCCAACCAGCACCGCATCGTTCTGCGCAACTGCGGGAACATCAACCCGGAGAGCATCGACGAATATATCGCCATGGGCGGGTACGAGGCGGCCCGCAAGGCCCTGACCACCATGACCCCGGAGGAGGTCATAGACGAGGTGAGCAAGTCCGGCCTGCGGGGAAGGGGAGGGGCCGGTTTCCCCACGGGCACCAAGTGGGGATTCGCCCGCAAGGCGAAGGGAGACCAGAAATACCTGGTATGCAACGCGGACGAGGGTGACCCCGGGGCCTTCATGGACCGCAGCGTCCTGGAAGGCGACCCCCACGCGGTGATAGAGGGGATGATCATCGCCGGTTACGCCATCGGTGCCACCCAGGCCTACATCTACTGCCGGGCCGAGTACCCCCTGGCGCTGAAGCGGCTGGACATCGCCATCGCCGCCTGCCGCGAGAGGGGTTTTCTGGGGGAGAGGATCTTCGGCACGGACTGGGACTTCGACATCAGGATAAAGAAGGGCGCGGGCGCCTTCGTCTGCGGCGAGGAGACGGCGCTCATCGCCAGCATCGAGGGCAAGCGCGGCATGCCGCGGCCCCGTCCCCCCTTCCCCGCCAACGAGGGGCTGTGGGGCAAGCCGACCAACATCAACAACGTGGAGACCCTGGCCGCCGTCCCCTGGATCATCGCCAACGGGGGGGTTAAGTACGCCGAGCTGGGTACGGAGAAGAGCAAGGGGACCAAGGTCTTCTGCCTGGCGGGAAAGGTGCGCCGCAGCGGGCTGGCCGAGGTGCCCATGGGCTACACCCTGCGCCAGGTCATCTTCGACGTGGGAGGAGGCGTGCGCGAGGGCAAGGAGTTCAAGGCGGTGCAGTTGGGGGGTCCCTCGGGAGGGTGCCTCCCCGCAAGCCTCCTGGACACGCCGGTTGACTACGAGGCCATCACTGCCACCGGGGCCATCATGGGCTCGGGGGGTATGATCGTCGCCGATTCCTCCACCTGCATGGTGGACCTGGCCAGGTACTTCCTCTCCTTCACCCAGGCGGAGTCCTGCGGAAAGTGCGTCCCCTGCCGCCTGGGGACCAAGCGCATGCTGGAGATACTGACGCGCATCTGCGAGGGAAAGGGAGAGCCCGAGGACCTCGAGAAGCTGGAGATCCTCGCTGCGGACATCAAGGCCGCCAGCCTCTGCGCCCTGGGGGGCACCGCCCCCAACCCGGTTCTCACCACCCTCAAGTATTTCCGCAACGAGTACGAGGACCATATCTTGAACCACAGGTGCACCGCGGGCGTCTGCCCCGCCCTCATCACCGTGAAGATAAACGCGGAGATCTGCACGGGGTGCGGGGCCTGCGCCAAGGTCTGCCCCGTGGAGGCCATCTCGGGGGAGAAGAAGGAAGCCCATTCCATCGATCCCGAAGTATGCATAAGATGCAAGCTCTGCCTCAGCCGTTGCCCGGAAGAGGCCATCTACGCGGAATGAGGAGGATGGCATGGAGCAAGTACGATTGAACATCGACGGCGTGGAAGTGGTCACCACCTCCGACCGCACCATCCTGGAGGCGGCGCGTGAGGCGGGCATACGCATCCCCAGCCTCTGCTACGACCGGCGCATGGAGCCCTACGGGGCCTGCCGCGTGTGCATCGTGGAGGTGGAGGGAGCGAGGGGGCTGCTGCCATCGTGCGCCACAAGGGTCACCGACGGCATGGTGGTGCGCACGGATACGGAGGAGCTGCGGCGCATCAGGCGCACGGTCATCGAGCTCCTCCTCTCCGACCATCCCAAGGACTGCATGACCTGCGAGAGCGCAGGGAACTGCGAGCTGCAGGACCTGGCTTACGAGTACGGGATCAAGGAAACGCGCTTCGAGGGCGAGCAGCATCACTTCGAGCCCCTCACGGACAACCCCCTCATCGAGCGGGATTACGACAAGTGCGTGCTCTGCGGCAGGTGCATCCGCATCTGCCGCGAGGTCCAGGGGGTGGGGGTCTACGATTTCGTCAATCGGGGCTTCGAGGCCGTCCCGGGCACGCCCTACAACCGGCCCCTTACCGAGACTCCCTGCGAGTTCTGCGGACAGTGCGTCTCCACCTGTCCCACCGGCGCCATCATCTCCGTGCCCTCGAAGGGTAAGGGGAGGCCCTGGCAGGTGGAGAAGGTGAGGACCACCTGTCCCTACTGCGGGTGCGGTTGCCAGATAGACCTGCACGTGCGGGACGGCGAGGTGGTGGAGGCCTCCTCGCCCCTCCTGGTGGGACCGGGCGAGGGCAACCTCTGCGTGAAAGGCCGCTACGGGTATGCCTTCATCAACCACCCGGACCGCCTCACCACGCCATTGCTCAAGAAGGACGGGGAGTTCGTCCCCGTTACCTGGGAGGAGGCCCTGGGGATGGTGGCGGAGCGCATCTCGCAGGCCCTGGACGACAGGGGGCCGGACGGCGTGGCCTTCCTGAGCTCGGCGCGCTGCACCAACGAGGAAAATTACCTCATGCAGAAGCTGGCCCGCGCGGTGGTCGGCACCAACAACGTCGACCACTGCGCACGGTTATGACACAGCTCCACGGTCGCCGGTCTGGCGACGGCTTTCGGCAGCGGGGCCATGACCAACTCCATCGACGACCTGGAGAAGGCCTCCTGCATCCTGGTCATAGGTTCCAACACCACGGAGGGACATCCCATAATCGGCCTGCGCATCAAGCGGGCGGTGATGAAGAACGGTTGCAGGCTCATCGTGGCGGAGCCGCGCCACATCCGCCTCTGCTACTACGCCGACCAGTGGATAAGGCAGCGGCCGGGCACGGACGTAGCCCTCCTCAACGGGATGATGAACGTGATCCTCTCCGAGGGCCTGGCGGACGAGGAGTTCATCCGCGAGCGCACCGAGGGCTTCGAGGAGTTCAAGAAGGTGGTGGAGGGATACACCCCGGAGAGGGCGGCGGAGATATGCGGCGTGGAGGCGGAGGAGATCCGCCGCGCCGCGCGCACCTTCGCCACGGCGGAGGCGGCCGCCATCGTCTACGCCATGGGCATCACCCAGCACACCACCGGGGTGGACAACGTGCTAACCCTGGCCAACCTGGCCATGCTGACGGGCAACATCGGCAAGGAGGGCGCGGGCGTCAACCCGCTGCGCGGCCAGAACAACGTGCAGGGGGCCTGCGACATGGGCGCCCTGCCCAACGTCTTCACCGGCTACCAGCCGGTTTCCGATCCCCAGGCGAGGGAGAAGTTCGAGCGCGCCTGGGGGGTGGACTACCTCCCCGGCACGCCGGGGCTGACCCTCATGGAGATGATGGACGCCGCGCACCGCGGCGATCTGAAGGTGCTCTACATCATGGGAGAGAACCCCCTCATCTCCGACCCGGACATCTCCCACTTGAGGGAAGCGCTCGCAAGGGTGGATTTCCTGGTGGTGCAGGACATCTTCCTCACGGAGACGGCGTCCCTGGCCGACCTGGTGCTTCCCGCGGCGTCCTTCGCCGAGAAGGAGGGGACCTTCACCAACACCGACCGCCGCGTGCAGAGGGTGCGCAAGGCGCTGGAGCCTCCCGGGGAGGCGCGAGAGGATTCGTGGATCATCGCGCAGGTGGCCTCGCGCCTGGGCTACGACATGGGCGACGTTTCCGCGGCGAAGGTCATGGAGGAGATAGCCGCGCTCACCCCTTCCTATGCTGGGATATCCTACCAGCGACTGGAGGAGCTGGGCGAGCTGCGCTGGCCGTGCCCGTCTCACGACCACCCGGGCACGCCCATCTTGCATATGGAAAGATTTACCAGAGGAAAAGGGCTTTTCAGCGCGGTGGAATACAAGCCGCCGGCCGAGGAGCCGGACGATGAATATCCGCTGGTGCTCACCACGGGGCGCCTCCTCACCCATTACCACACGGGTTCCATGACGCGGCGCGTCAAGCCCCTCGACGAGCTGGTGCCGGAGAACCAGGTGTGGATAAACCCCGGGGACGCCGCCAGGCTGGGGGTGGCGAACGGCGAGGAGGTGGCCGTGCAGTCCAGGCGCGGAGCCATCAGGGTGAAGACCAGGATAACCGAGAAGGTTCCGGAGGGGGTCGTCTTCGTCCCCTTCCATTTCGGGGAGTCACCGGCCAACGCCCTGACCAACCCGGCTCTGGATCCCGTTGCGAAGATCCCGGAGTACAAGGTAGCGGCGGTGCGTATCGTGACCGGAGCCTCCATGAAGGAGCTCGATTACGTGAAAGCCTGAGGTCTGCGGCCACGGGACGGGAAAGGCCGCGGGATGATGCCGCAGACGTTGTTGCTGACCACCGCGGTATTCGATGATAGAATATTAGCGGACCGGGGCGGAAACGAGCAAAGGGAGAGATGTCGGAATACGAGGTTCCAGGAAGGGGCCCCAGGAGCAGGCAGAGACGGGAGAGATGAAATATGAATCTATACCAGAATCTCGTGACCACGACGGAGCGGAATCCCGATGCCACAGCCCTATATTTCGGGCATGAGACCATCTCCTACGGAGAGCTGTTGTCGCGAGTGAACAGGCTCGCCAACGCCCTGCGCGAGCTGGGGATAGACGAGAACTCCAAGGTGGCCGTCCTGCTCCGCAACGTGCCCGAGTTCGTCGTTTCCTACTATGCCGTACTGGGACTGGGCGCTGTGGTCGTTCCCCTCTGCTACATGTGCCTGGCGGAGGAGGTCGAGAAGATCGTCTGCGATTCTGCGGTGGAGACCCTGATCACCAATTTCGAGTTCGACGACATGGTGAGGGAGCTCCAGAATTCCATGTGCTCCCAGATAAGCCGCATCATCGTCAGCGAGGCCCCCGAGCTGGAGGGGGTCATCCAGTTCGAGAAGCTCCTGGAAGGAAGATCGGAGGACCTGAAGCCCGTGGAGCGCTCCGCGGACGACGTGGCGGCCATCCTCTATGCGCCCACCTCCTCCAAGGTGGTACGCGGGTGCATGCTCACCCACGGAAACCTGGACTGGAACGCGGAGGCGGTGCAGAAGATGGACGTCCTCACGTCGGAAGACGTGGTCATGGGAGTTCTCCCCTTCTTCGCCGCCTACGGGCAGAGTTGCGTGATGAACGCGTCCATCAAGGCGGGGTGCAGCATCGTCCTGCATGAGTCCTTCATTCCCGGCGAGGTGCTCAAGTCGCTGCAACACGAGCAGGTGACGGTCTTCTTCGGGGTGCCCACCATGTACGTGTACATCCTCAACCACCCACTCATCTACCAGTACGACCTGGGGTCGGTACGGCTGTGGGTGTGCGGGGGCGCGCCCTTCCCGCGCGAGGTCATGGAGCGCTGGAACAACGAGCTGGGGGCGCGCATCTACGAGGGCTACGGACTCACCGAGGCCGCCCCCGTGGTGACCATGCAGCCGCTTGACGGTCCGTACAAGATCGGGTCCATAGGAGTGCCCGTGGAAGGCGTGGAGGTGAAGGTTGTTGACGAGGAGGGCAGGGAGCTCTCCCGCGGCGAGGTGGGGGAACTTATCGTGCGCGGCCCCAACGTCATGAAGGGATACTACAACAAGCCCGAGGAGACGGAGAAGGTCCTCAGGGACGGATGGCTGCACACGGGCGACATGGTATACATGGACAACGACGGGTACCTCTTCATCGTGGGTCGCAAGAAGGACCTCATCATCAGGGGAGGCTTCAACATCTACCCCCGCGAGATAGAGGAGGTCCTGGTCTCCCATCCCCTCATCTCAGAGGCGGCGGTGGTGGGCGTTCCCAATAAATACCTGGGGGAAGAGGTAAAGGCCTACGTAAAACAGAAGCCGGGTTCCAACCTAACCGAGGAACAGGTACTCGAGTATTGCGAGGAGAGGCTGCCCTATTACAAGACCCCCAAGTTCGTGGTGTTCGTGAAGTCCTTCAAGAAGGACCCCTCGGGACAGATACTCAAGGACCTCATCGAGGACGAGTCCCAGTAGATGGAAGGCGGCTTTCCCGCACGCGTGGATCGCGCCGTTCACGGCAGGGCGGGGGTTTTCCACCTCTTTCATGTCCGTATCCCATGTAGAGGGTAGGAGGGCTTTGAGCGGCTCGCCGGTCGAAAGTATCCTGGATCTTATCAAGCCCCTTTTCTCCTCGTGGGGTTATCTCATCGTTTGCGCGGGCGTTTTTCTCGAGAGCATTTTCCTCACCGGTTGGGCTGCTCCCGGAACCGTGGTGATCCTCCTGGGCGGCTTCTACGCTGCCCACGGGGAGTTGAACGTCTTCCTGGTAGGTGCGGCCGCCTTCGCCGGCGCCCTGCTCGGCGACAATGTCGGTTATGCCGTGGGGCGCAGGTTGGGGAAGGGCATCATGGAGAGATACCGGAACCGCCGCCGGCTGAGGAGGGGGATGGAGACCTCCCAGCGATGGTTCTCGCGCTACGGCGGGGCGACGGTGCTCCTCGGGCGCATGGTATCGGGTCTCGACGCCTTCGTCCCTCTCACCGCCGGCGCGGGAGGGATGCCCTACCACAGGTACATGCTCTACGATCTGCCCGGCATAGCGATATGGGTGGGGATGATCGCCGCGCTGGGATACTTCTTCGGCGAGAGCTGGGAGACCATCGCCAGGGTCCTGGACTGGCTGGGGTGGGGCCTGCTGGTCGCTTTGGTTGCGCTGGCCGCCGCCCTGTGCCTGGTACGCCGTCGCAGGAGCAGGAGGACCGTGGCGGCGAAAGAAGGCGCGGAACCCGGGACATGACGTGGGGCGTGCCCCCCTGCTTTTGTCGCGGGCAGGCGGAGGGCTGCGTCTTAGACTGCGGCGGACGGGGGAAACGCCGCAGCGTGAGCAGGTGTCCCCGAGGAGGTTCTTTCAAGCACCCCACCCACACGGCCATTCGCTTCTTAACCGCAAGGCAGGCAGGAGCTTGCACTGCAGGGCCCAACAACACATCCGGCGTGAAGCCTTGCCTTTGCGCAGAGTCACGGCCTCGTGCTAAAATAGCGCAAATTTGGACTGTCTAAAATTATTTTGCGCTAGTCGTCGAAGAATTTTTCGGGAGCAGAAATTGGCTAATGGCGTCAGCGTTCGCCGCAAGCTGCTGCTGCTTTTCGTTCTCTTCGCCTTCTGGCTGGTGTTCACCGCCAGCCTTGCCTGGCACGAGCTGGTGCTGGGTGCGGTCAGCTGCGCCATGGTTGCCGCGGTGACGGTGTCGCTTCTGGGGCGGGCACTTGATCCGCGCATCACGCCCGCCGTCATCCTGCGCCTGCCCGTCTTCATGGTGCGGCTGGGATGGGAGATCGTAAAGGCGAACTACGACGTGGCGAAGATCATCCTCAACCCGAGGCTTCCCATCGACCCGAGGATAGTGGAATACCGCACCTACCTGCCCGACGACCTCCCCCGCACCGTCTTCTCCGACTCCATCACCCTGACCCCTGGAACGGTGACCGTGGAGCTCAGGGACGACGTGCTCAACGTGCACTGCCTCTGCCCCTATCACGAGGAGGGCCTGGCAGGACTGGAGAAGCTGGTGGCGTGGCTTTTCGGCATAAGGAAAGAGGAGGAGGCGGCGCCGCGTGGATGACTTCCTCACCGTCATCGCCCTGATCATAAGCGTGAACGCGGTCATATGCCTGTACCGCGCCGCCGTGGGGCCCACCACGCAGGACCGCGTCCTGGGAGTGAACATAGTGGGCACCAAGACCCTGGTGGTGGTCATCCTGGTCACCTACATACTGGCGGAGAACTTCTTCCTGGACGTGGCCTTCGTCTACGCCCTGCTGCTCTTCGTGGTCACCGTGGCCCTCTCGCGTTACCTGGAGGCCGAAGGCTGGAAGGAGGCGTCATGAGCATGGCCAGGAACATCGTCGCCGGCGCCTTCTGCTGCATCGGCACTTTCTTCTTCATCCTGGGAACGACGGGACTGCTGCGCATGCCCGATGTCTTCACCCGCCTGCATCCCTCCACCAAGTGCGACACCCTCGGCGCGTGCTCGGTGATCATCGGCATGGCGGTGCACAGCGGATGGTCATGGGACGTGCTCAAGCTGGTCATCATAATATGCTTCCTGCTGCTCTCCAGCGCCACCTGCGGCCACGCCATCGGCCGTTCCGCACTGAGGAGGAACATCCCCTACTGGAGGAGACAAGGAGAGGAGGCCGGGGATGGGGACGGCGCTTAACCTCGTGTTCATAACCCTCCTGGTGGCCACCGCCCTTTTGGCGGTCTGGGCACGGGACCTCCTGGCGGCGGTGATCATATTCTCCGTGTACAGCCTCATCATGGCCCTCATGTGGCAGCGCCTGCAGGCTCCCGACCTGGCACTCACGGAGGCGGCGGTGGGCGCCGGCGTGACCACGGTGCTCTTCGTGGTCACCATCTTCAAGACCAGGAGGAGGGAGGAGGAATGAAAAGGGTGATCGCCCTGCTTTTCATCGCCGCCCTGGGCGCGCTACTCCTCTACGTCGTGGCCGGCATGCCGCCCATGGGGGACCCGCAGACGCCCACCGCCACCCACGTCATCCCCCGCTACCTGGAGAAGGCGGAGGAGGAGGCACATACCGAGAACGTGATCACGGGCATCATCCTCAATTATCGCGGATACGACACCATGGGGGAGGTCACGGTTATCTTCTGCGCCCTGGCCGCCGTGCTGGCGGTGCTGGGACGCGAGCGGAGGGGCAGGATAAACGGCTTCGTGGACCGCTCGCCGGTCCCTTCCTCGACCATCGTGAGGACCATGGTGCGCTTCATCGTCCCCTTCATCATCCTCTTCTCCGTCTATACCATCCTGCATGGCGAGATATCCCCCGGCGGCGGCTTCCAGGGAGGCGCCATCATCGGGGGCAGCATGATCGTGTTCACCACCATCTTCGGGCTCTACGAGTCTTCGAGGCGGGTGCCGCAGAAGGTGCGGGCGCCCCTGGAGGGGTCCGCGGTGATGACCTTCTTCCTCGTGGGAGCGCTGGGGCTTGTGGGAGGGGGCAACTTCCTCACCTATGCCTGGCCGCACGCGGCGAGGAGCCTGCAACCGGCGCTGGTTACCTGGCTGACGGTCCTGGTGGAGATAGGCATCGGCCTGGGAGGGGCCATGGTGCTCATCTCCATACTCTTCGCCATGATCCGGGAGGAGGAGGAGGAAATTGCGCCTGTTGCATAATTACCATTATGTGGCAGCCATGGCGCTCTTCTGCATCGGGCTCTACACGGTCATCGTGCGCCGCAATATCATAAAGAAACTCATCGGCCTCAACATCATGGAGACGTCCGTCTTCTTCTTCTATATCTCCCTCGGTTACCTGGACAAGGGGATCGCCCCCATAGGCGTCGGGAACGCCGATCCCGCGCGCATGGTCAACCCCATCCCCCAGGCCCTCATCCTCACCGGCATCGTGGTCGCGGTGAGCGTCACCGCGCTGGCGCTCTCCATGGTCATCCTGCTCTACCGCCAGTACGGGACCCTTGACGTGGATCGCCTCATGCGCGAGGAGGAACCCGGGGCGGAAGGAACGGAGGGCGAGGCAGAAGTCGCGGGAAAGGGTGGTGCCTGAATGGGAGCCTGGCGGCATTTTCCCATCTTAATGATCACCCTTCCCCTGCTGGGGGCGGTTCTCCTGCCCTTCCTGGGATACCTGCGCGAGAGGTGGGTGCCCTACGCCGCGCTCCTGCCGCTCTCCGCCTCCACCGTGCTGGGAATACTCCTCATCGGCAGGATACCCGCTGAGGGCCACCTGAGCTATCACATGGGAGGCTGGGAGCCGCCCTTCGGCATCGAGATACGCGTGGATTACGTGGGGCTTTTTCTCATGCTGGTGGCCTGCGCCATCACCCTGCTTGCCCTGGCCTATTCGCGGCGCTACATAGACAAGGAGGTCAGCCCGGGACGCCGTACCGCCTATTACGTGCTCTTCCTGCTCATGTCCGGGGCCATGCTGGGGTTCACTGCCACCGGGGACATCTTCAACCTCTTCGTCTTCATGGAGATCCTGGCCCTCTCCTCCTACGCCCTGGTGGCCATCACCGGGAACCGCAACGCGGTGCGCGCCGCTTTCAAGTACGTCCTCATGGGGGCGCCCTCCTCCATCATGGTGCTCCTGGCCATCGGTTTCCTTTATTCGGTCACCGGCACCCTGAACATGGCCGACCTCTCGGCCCGCATAGCGGAGTCGGGATACACGGAGGTGCTCGTCGTCTCCTATATCCTCTTCGTCATCGGCTTCGGGGTGAAGGCCGCCCTCTTCCCCCTGCACATGTGGTTGCCGGACGCGCATTCCATCGCGCCCTCCCCCATCAGCGCGCTCCTCTCCGGCCTGCTGGTGGAGGTGTGCGCCTTCGCCCTGGTGCGCATCACCTTTTCCGTCTTCACCCGGAGCGCCACGGACCTGTTGGGGGGGACGGCGGACGCGGTGGGGGTGGCCGCCGCCGCGGCGGTGCTCTACGGGGGCATCATGGCCATTCTGCAAAAGGACCTCAAGATGATGATCGCCTATTCCACCGTGAGCCACATCGGCTACATCTTCCTGGGCATCACCGCGTTCACCGCGGAGGGGCTCACGGGTGCCATGTACCACATGCTGGACCACGGGCTGGCCAAGGCGTGCCTCTTCCTCTGCGCCGGCAACTTCATCTACGTGAAGGGCTACCGCAGGATCGAGGAGCTGCGGGGGGCCTGGCGCCAGATGCCATGGACCTGCTTCGCCTTCGCCCTGGCCTCCCTCTCGGTGATCGGCATCCCGCCCACGGCGGGGTTCATCAGCAAGTGGTACCTCATTCTCGGCAACATCCGGGCGGGGAAATGGCTGTATACCGTCGTTCTCCTGACCGGCAGCATACTGGCGGCGGTATACTGCCTGCGTATAATCTATTACATGTTTTTCCAGGCGGGCAAGGAGGGAGCGTGGGGGGAGACGGCGCGCGACGCCTCTCCGAGCATGCTCGCGCCGGTGTGGGTCCTCTCGCTGGGGACCCTGTTCTTCGGCGTCTTCTCCTACCTGCTGATACCATCGCTGCTGAAGGCGGCCGCGTACCTGTTGTGAGCGAAGAAGGGGGTAATCGATGCCGGAGAAGAGCACGTTTTCGGTGATACCGCTCGTAGTCATCCTGCTGCCCTGGATATCCCTGCTGGCCATACTCGCCTTCCCCAAGAAGGCGGAAAAGCTGCGCCTGTGGCTCTGCGCCCTGGGTTCACTGGCCTCCTTCGGGCTCTTGTTCAGCATGCTTCCGGGGATACTGGACGGGAAGACCTACACCATCAAGCTGGCAAGCGTGGTGGAGAGCCTCGAGATGCGCCTCACCGTGGACACCCTGGGCTTCTACTTCGCCCTCATCCTGGCCTTCCTGTGGCTCCTCGCCACCGTCTATTCCATCAGCTACATCGACCACAAGCACAACCGCTTCTTCGCCTTCATGGCGCTCTGCGAGTCCTTCATCCTGGGATGCGCCTTCTCCGCCAACATGTTCACCTACTTCATCTTCTACGAGATGATGACCTTCGGGTCCTACCCTCTCATCATCCACGAGGAGACGACCATGGCGCGCCGCGCCGGTTACAAGTACCTGGTCTACGCCATCGCCGCCGGCACCGTGCTCTTCTTCGCCATCGTGGCCCATTATTTCTGGGGCAACGGGGAGCTCGGCTTCGGCAGCTACGGGGTGTTGAGCCTGGGGAGCGCCAGCCGCGCCGCGCTCACCACCATCTTCTTCACCTACCTGGCTGGCTTCGGCGTGAAAGCCGCCATCATGCCGCTGCACGGGTGGGTGCCCGACGCCCATCCCGCCGCGCCCTCTCCGGCCAGCGCCCTGCTCTCCGGCGTCATCCTCAAGGCGGGCGCCTTCGGCATAATAAGGGTCTGCTTCAACGTCTTCGGGACCGACCTCATGAGGGAGCTGGGGGTCTTCGTGGTCATGGCCATCCTGGCCTGCATAACCATCGTGGTGGCCTCCGTCTTCGCCCTCACACAGGACAACCTCAAGCGGCGGCTGGCCTACTCCAGCATCGGGCAGGTCTCCTACATCATCCTGGGGCTGGCCATGCTGGCCCACGACGGCGCCCTGGGGGGCGTTATGCACCTCACTCACCACGCCCTCATGAAGGGATGCCTCTTCCTCTGCGCCGGCGTCATCCTGGTAAAAACCGGAAAGAAGAACATAAGCGAGATGGCGGGCATCGGCTACCAGCTCCCCATCACCATGATCTGCTTCTCCGTGTGCGCCCTGGCCATGATGGGGACGCCCCCTTCCGTGGGCTTCATCACCAAGTGGCTGCTGGGAAGCGGGGCCCTGGAGGCGGGGTTGCCCGTTTACGTCGTGATCCTCCTGGTCAGCGCCCTGCTGAACGCGGCCTACTTCCTTCCCATCATCTACATCGCCTTCTTCCGGTGGGAGGGGGACGAGCTGGACGAACACGGCGAAAAGCGCCATCCCAAGCTTGTCTTCGGCAAGGAGGCCGACCACAAGCTGGTGGTGCCCATCGTCATCCTCGCCCTCCTCGTGGTCGTCGTGGGCATCTGGAGCAACGTCACCGGGTTCCCCTATTCGTTCGTGAGCAGGGTGGTCAACGTCATCTTTCCGTGAGTTCCGTGAGGGGTGAAGCGGGGGAGTGCACGAGGAAAAGGTCGCCGTCCTGGCCTTCTCGTACCTGCCGGCCCTGGCGCTGGTCCTGCCGCTCATCGGAGCGGCCTGCGCGGCGGCGGCCGGGGAGCGCAGGGCTCGCCTGCGCAACTGGTCGGCCGTGATCTCCAGCGGCGGCGCGCTGGCGGTGGCCGCGGCGCTGCTGTCGCGCGTCACGGGAAACGGCCCCGTCTACTTCAACCTCGACTTCATGCGCCTCGGCGAGCGCTTCGCGTGCGGGCTGGAGGTGGACGCCGTGGGCGCCTTCTTCGCCTTCTTCGCCTCCGTCCTGTGGTTCGCGGCCTCGCTGCACGCCTTCCGCTACATGGACCACGAGCACAAGCGCACGCGCTTCTTCCTCTTCATGCTCCTCACCGAGGCCGCCACCTTCGGGGTCTTCATGGCCGCCGATCTCTTCAGCCTCTATTTCTTCTTCGAGGCCATGGGACTGCTGGCCTACGTGCTGGTCATCCACTCCGAGACGCCGCGGGCGCGGGCGGCGGCGGCCAAGTATATCGGCATGACCGTCGTCGGGGGCCTTTTGCTCGTCGGGGGGATCTTTCTCTACCTGGGTTACGCGGGGACCACGTCCTTCCGGCCCCTGGCGGAGAGCGCCTGGCTCACCGGGTCCTTCAAGGTGGTCGCGCTGCTCATGCTCATCGCCGGTTTCGGGGTCAAGGCGGGCATGGTGCCCCTGCACGTATGGCTTCCCGACGCCCATCCCGCCGCGCCCTCGCCGGCCAGCGCCCTCCTCTCGGGGGTCATGATCAAGGCGGGGGCTTACGGGATACTGAGGACGGTGCTCACCTTCATGCAGTCGCCGGCGTCCCACGAGGCCTCGGGACACGGCGGCGCGGCGGGGCACGCCGCCGAGAGCACCGTGCATGCGGCGGGAGGGCTGGCTGCCGACGTGCGCATGCTGGGCTTCGCCGTCATCTGGATCGCCGTGGCCACCATGTTCATCGGCATGCTGCTGGCCCTGGTGCAGAACGACATCAAGCGCACGCTGGCCTATTCCAGCGTGAGCCAGATGGGATACATCCTTTTCGGGATCGGTTGCCTGGGATACCTGGGCGGCGAGGGAGCCATGGGAATGGGTGGAAGCCTTTACCATATCATCAACCACGCCCTCTTCAAGGGATGCTTCTTCCTCGCGGCGGGGTCCGTCCTCTTCTGCGCGCACGAGCTGGACATGTTCAAGCTGGGGGGCCTGTGGAGGCGCATGCCCTGGACCACCCTCTTCTGGTGCATAGCCGCCCTGGGCATCATGGGCATCCCCCTGGGAAACGGGTTCGTCTCCAAGACCCTCCTGCACCACGCCATCCTCGAGTCCCATCACCTGGCCGAGGGCGCCCACCTGGCCACGGCGGGATGGGTGAAGGCGGCGGAGGTGATGTTCATCATCACCAGCGGCGGTACCATCGGTTACATCACCAAGATGACCTACTACACCTTCTTCCGCCGACCCGGCGGGGAACACGCCGAGCACCTGGCGCACGTGAAGGAGGCGCCGATCTGGATGCTCCTGGGCAGCGGGCTGCTCGCGGCGGGGGTCCTTTGCAACGGCCTTTTCCCCGGACTCCTGCTGCGCAGGCTCATCGCTCCCGCTGCCGGTTCGGTGCCCGGGCTGGATGCGCATTACGTCGAACACCTCTCGCAGACGCCCATCTTCCTGTGGGCGAACATAAAGGAGATCCTCGTCCCCCTCGCCATCGGTTTGGGCGTTTTCTTCCTGGGGGCATGGCCGGACCTGGTCGGGAAGCGGCGGCGCGGCCCCGACCTCTTCGCCCTGCGCCTCCCGCGCTGGCTGGGGGTGGATTTCTGGTACCTGAACGGGGCGCGCGGCTCGCTGGCCCTTCTCTTCTGGGGCAGGCGCACGTATGCGCCCTTCAAGGAGGCCTTCGTGCGGTTTTCCCGCAAGGCAGCCGGCGGAGTGGTCCATGCGGTGAGGGATACCATTTACCCCTCCCTCACCACGCGCCCGCTGGCCTGGGTACGTGTACGTGCGGGGGTTGTCTACGGCAACCTGCGCGGCGAGTTGCTTCCCCGCGTGCGCGAGTACCAGGGGGATATCGCGGTGGGTGCGCTGGTCATCGCCGTCTCACTCACCCTGTTCCTTATCATGAGATTATTATGATCGGGGAGGCCGGCAGGGAGCGCGCGGGAAGGGGGATGGCGCGGGCAGCGGCGCATGAGGAGCGTGCGCCGAACAAGGAGAGGGGAGGCTGCGCGCGGTGGAAATGTGCACCGGCGGCAGGTTCGCGCCGAGAGGCCGCTTGACCGGAGGGAAGAGACGGTGTGCGCGGTGATTAGGATGGCGGCGGAAAACGGGTTGGCCAGGGATCTACTGGCGGCGGTCATAGCCGCCCTGGCGGGGCTGGCGGTCATCGCCTACGCGGCGGCGTCCGACCTCTTCGAGCTGAAGATCTTCAAGTTCGACCCATTCGCCTTCAAGTACCCGAAGGAGGCGAGGATTGAATACTGGTACACGCGGGCGGCGAGAAAGCTCGAGGCCTTCCTGGCCCGGGGAGGCTGGAACTACGCCAAGGCCAAGAAGCAGGCAAAGGTGACCTTCAAGAGGGACTGGAGGCGGCTGCGGAAGGAGACGCGGAGGCTACTGCCCGAGGCCGCGCGGAGGCTCAACCGGGACATCGCGCTGGGAGCCCTGGCCATCGCCATCGCCCTGGTGGCTCTGCTCATCATGAGGTTGACCTGAGTTCACGGCGCGAGAAGGCTGCGGGATGGCGCGGCCGCTCCCTATTGGGGAAGGAACGGTGGGTTCGGCTTACGTCAAGGGGGTAGAGATGACGCGGAAAACGTCGGCGGCGACCGTCTTCGTGATGACCATCCTGTTTCTCCTTGCGGGGGGGGTTCACCCTTTGCTCGCCCAGGGGGGGAGCGCCGAGGGCGGCGAGGGGAGTTCCGTCCGGCTTGTCGTGACCATCGCCGCCATCTGGCTGGCCATCATGGCCGCGGTGATCACCGTGGTCGTGGTCACGCGGCGAAAGGCGGGAGAGGAGGAAAGGAAGAGCAAGGAGGAATAAGGATCCGGGGATCCTGCGGCGTCCTCTTGTGAGACCACTTCGCGGGTATCGGGTCGGAAGCGGGCCGGTAAAGGTCACTTGCTCTGCCCTGCTGGGTTTGCGCGTAATGTCGACGTCGCTTGCCGGAAGAAGGGAAGATGGATGCGGGATTACGTTCACCGCTTCTACCGCAGCTGGATGCAGGCCTCGGGCCTGCTTTCCTGTCGGGTGACCATAAAGGAAAGCGACCTTTTCATATGGGCACAGCGCGACGTGAGAGAAGAGGCGCGCGCTTCCCTGGCCGGGCATCGCGAAGAGCTCGAGGACTTCATCGCCTTGCAGCCGCTTTTCGCCGAGACCTTCCTGCCCTACGAGGTACCCGCAGATGCCCCGGAGATCGTGCGACTCATGGCCGCGGCGGCAAAAAAAACGGGGGTTGGGCCCATGGCGGCGGTGGCGGGGGCCATTGCCGAACTGGTGGGGAGGGACCTGATACCGCTTTCACCGGAGATAATGGTGGAGAACGGCGGTGACATCTACCTCCATTCCGCGCGTGAGAGACGTATAGGCGTCTTCGCGGGAGATTCTCCCTTGAGCGGTCGCCTGGTCATAGTGGTTCCGCCCACGCCCCCGGGCGGCCTGGGCGTTTGCACTTCATCCGCGTCGGTGGGGCCCTCCTACAGCGCCGGTGCGGCGGATGCAGCACTGGTGGTGGCGGAAAGCGCGGCGCTGGCCGATGCCGCGGCGACCGCGCTGGGCAACCGCGCCAAGGGTCCCGAGCACATCGAGGATGCTCTCTCCGCCGTATCGGGTATCGAAGGTGTGTGGGGTTGCCTGCTCGTCATGGGGGAGCGCCTGGGGGTCAAGGGGGACCTTACGTTGGAGGGCGTATGAGGGTAAGGCCAAGGGAGAGGGCTTCGCCCCCTCCCTTAGACCCTCCCCCGTCCTCCTTCCGGCGGCCGGGCCGCCGGGTAACGGTCTCGCTCGCAGGCTCGCTGCGACCGACCCGGTCGTTCCCGGCCTTGGTGGGTGCGTATATGTCCTTCTTCCGGCCCGGGGCCTCAGGGTAACGGTCTCGCTCGCAGGCTCGCTGCGACCGACCCGGTCGTTCCCGGCCTTGGTGGTTGCGTATCAGTCCTTTTTCCGGCGGCCGGGCCGCCGGGTAACGGTCTCGCTCGCAGGCTCGCTGCGACCGACCCGGTCGTTCCCGGCCTTGGTTGTTGCGTATCCGTCCTTCTTCCGGCCCGGGGCCTCAGGGTAACGGTCTCGCTCGGCGCCGCGTTCCTTTCTCATAAATCCGAGACCCTGGGTAAGGCGTCCTCGCTGCGACCGACCCTGTAGTTCCCCGGGCTTGCTAGGTGGAAATCCGTCCTTCTTGCGGCGGCCGGGCCGCCGGGTAACGGTCTCGCTCGCAGGCTCGCTGCGACCGACCCGGTAGTTCCCGGCCTTGGTCGGAAAATCCGCACGACAAAAGGGGACGAGCGCCTTCAATACGTGAGGTTACGATGTGTAAAATAGAGGCGATCGGTAAAACAGCATATGGAAGACGTTAGGAAGAAAAAATATTGTTAAGGATTGGGAACACGGCACGATACAGGGATGGCGACGCGACGAGGGTTCGTTCGGAGACGGGGGTAAGGCTGGGAAATGGCTTCCGAGTACGAAAGCGCCGCGAAAAGGGCGGAGGAGCTGCGCCGGGAACTCAACTACCACAACTACCGCTACTACGTGCTCGATGACCCGGTGATCAGCGACGAGGAATACGACCGCCTCATGAGGGAACTGGTCGCCCTGGAGGAAAGGTTCCCGCAGCTGGTGACGCCCGATTCGCCCACGCAGAGGGTCGGCGCTCCTCCCGCGGAGGCCTTCCGTCCCGTGCGGCACCGGGCGCGCATGATGAGCCTGGACAACGTCTTCGACGAGGAGGAGTTGCGCGCGTTCATCCGACGAGTGGAGAACCAGGTGGGGAAGACCGCGTACGTCTGTGAGCTGAAGATAGACGGGGCGGGGATCGCCCTTACCTACGAGAACGGCGTCTTTGCGCGGGGGGCTACACGTGGCGACGGCGTAACGGGGGAGGACGTCACCGCCAACCTCAGGACGGTGAGGTCCCTGCCCCTGCGCCTCCTGGGGGAGGATGCCGTGCCCTACCTGGAGATAAGGGGCGAGGTCTTCATGCCCAAGGAGGCCTTCCTCGAGCTCAACCGCCAGAGGGAGGAGGAGGGGCAGCCTCCCTTCGCCAACCCGCGGAACGCGGCGGCGGGGTCCCTGCGCCAGCTCGATCCCCGTGTCACCGCCTCCCGCAACCTGCACCTCATCTGTTACGAGATAGGGTATTGCGAGGGAAGGGAATTCCGCACCCACCGCGAGGTCCTGGAACAGATCTCCTCCTGGGGTTTCCACGTCAGCGAACACTGGAGGCCGGCGGCGGACGCAGGGGAGATCCTGGCTTTCTGCCAGGAGTGGATCGAGCGGCGGGAGGAGCTGGCCTACGAGGTGGACGGCGCCGTGATCAAGGTCGATGACCTCGATCTGCGCGAGAGGCTGGGCGCCACCAGCAAGGCGCCCCGCTGGGCGGTGGCCTACAAGTTCCCGGCGGAGGAGAAGACCACGCGCCTGCTGGACATAGAGATCAACGTGGGGCGCACGGGCGCTCTCACGCCCACGGCGGTCCTGGAGCCGGTCTTCGTGGGGGGCTCCACGGTCTCCCGGGCCACCCTCCACAACGAGGACGAGATACGGCGCAAGGACATAAAGATCGGGGACGTGGTCCTGGTGCACAAGGCGGGCGACGTGATCCCCGAGGTGATCAAGCCCATAGTGGAGCTGCGGGACGGGACGGAGAGGGATTTCGTCATGCCCGACCGCTGTCCCGCCTGCGGGGGCAGGGTATACCGGCCGGAGGGGGAGGTGGTGGCGCGCTGCGTCAACGTGGACTGCCCGGCCCGGCTCTTCGAGAGCATACTCCACTTCTCTTCCCGCGGCGCCATGGACATCGAGGGGCTGGGTCCGGCCACCATCCGCGAGCTCATGGACAAGGGATACGTGCGTTCGGTCGAGGACATCTATTACTTGAGCGAGGAACAGCTCTACGACCTGACCGGGTTCAAGGAGAAGTCGGTTTCCAACCTCATGAACGCCATACGCGAGAGCAAGGAACGGCCGCTCTCCCGCCTCCTCTTCGCCCTGGGGATCCGGCATGTGGGCTCGCACCTGGCGGAGGTGCTGGCGAGGAGGTACCGCAGCATGGACGCGCTGGCGCGGGCGGGAGAGGAGGAACTCCTCTCCGTCAACGAGGTGGGCCCCACGGTGGCCGAGAGCGTGCGGGCCTTCTTCGAGGAGCCGCGCAACCTCGAGCTCATCCGCAGGCTGAAGGAGGCGGGGGTCAACATGCAGGAAAGGGCGGAGGAGGGGCCGCGCCACCTCGAAGGGTTGACCTTCGTGCTCACGGGTGCGCTCTCCTCCATGACGAGGGAGGAGGCCAGGGAGGCCATCGAGGCCGCGGGGGGCAGGGTGAGCTCGAGCGTGAGCCGCAGGACTGATTACGTGGTGGCGGGCGCCGAACCCGGCAGCAAGTACGAGAAGGCGCGGGAGCTGGGGGTGAGGATCATCGGGGAGGAGGAGTTACTCTCGCTGCTGCGGGGGAGGCGGGCGGATAACGCGCGTCGTTGAACCGGGGGGACGCCAGGCAAGGTAAAAAGAAGGGAAACATGCCGCGCACGAGGAAGGAGTCGGGGAGATGATAAGCGAAAAGGACGTGGAATACGTGGCCTGGCTGGCCCGCCTGGAGTTGAGCGCGGAGGAGAAGGAGAGGTTCACGCGCCAGCTGGGGCAGGTCCTGGAGCACGCGGAGAAGATAAAGTCTATCTCCACGGAGGATGTCGAGCCCACCTCCCACGTCATCCCGCTGCGCAACGTGATGCGCGACGACGTGGTGGAGGCCGGGCTTTCCCAGGAAGAGGCGCTCTCCAATGCTCCCCGCCGGGAAGGGGGATATTTCGTGGTGCCGAGGATCATCTGAGGCGGAAGGAGGCGAAGTGAACCCCTACCTGCTCCTCGCCACCGCGGTCGTGCTCGTGGGCATCGCGATATGGTACCGCTCGCGGGGCGGGGCAAGGGGGGAGACGGGAAGCTGGTTCCTTCTCTGGCTTCTCTCCGGCGCCTTCGCCACCGTGTTCTCGTCCGTTTCCTGGTGGACGGGGGATAATACCATCAGCCTTTCCTTCTACCAGGTGACCAGCGTGTTCGCGGTCGCCGGCGCCTTCTTCGTCTTCGCCTTCGCGCGCTCATTCAGCCGCGGCGTAGACTACTCGCTCTTCTTCTGGTCGCTGCCCATGCTTCTCGCGGTGGCCGCGATACTGGTGAACGGCGGCAACGTGTTCCGGCGGGAGGGAAGCCTGTGGGTCTTCAACGGGGCTTCCCCCGCGACGTGGATCAACGCCGGTGCCCTCATGCTCTATGCCGTGCTGTCCATCGTCTATATCGTCCTGCTGCTGAAGGACCTGCGCCGCGAGGGGAAGAGTAGGGAGGAGCAGCGCGTGAAGGTGGTGCTGGCGGCGCTTCTCGTCCTCTTCTACGCGAAGGCAATGGAGGGGGTATTGGGCGCGCGCAGCTGGTTCGGGGCCCATGTTCCCCTGGTGGAGATAACCGAGCTTGCGGGCGCGCTGGTGCTGGCGAGGGCGGTGGCGGGTCGCAGATGATCCGGCGCTCGGGAGGCCCAAGGAGGATGGGAGCCGCGCGCGGGAGGATGACCGGCACCCGGGGCGACCGGCGATGACAATGTCGGATTAGCGACGGGGATCGTGACGGAGGCGTGATAGATGACGGAAGAACTGTACGCGAAGAAGGCCTGGGAATTAATGGAAATGATGAGGCGCCGCGAGGTTTCCGCTCGGGAGGTCTTGCATTCCGTGTGGCGGCGCGTCGAGGAGGTGGAGGGCGACGTCCATTCCTACATAACCCTCACCGCGGAAGAGGCGGAGCGGGCGGCGGCGCGGGCTGATGAGATACTCGCAAGGGGGGAGGACCCCGGCGCGGTGGCGGGCATCCCCATGGCGGTGAAGGACGTCCTGTGCACGCGGGGAGTTCCCACCACCTGCGGGTCACGCATGCTTGAAGGATATATCCCGGTCTACGACGCCACCGTGGTCTCGCGGTTGCGGAAAGCGGGCATGACCATGGTGGGCAAGGCCAACATGGACGAGTTCGCCATGGGCTCCTCCACCGAGAACTCGGCGTTCGGACCCACCCGCAATCCCTGGGACCTGGGAAGGGTTCCCGGAGGGTCGAGCGGCGGTTCGGCGGCGGCGGTTGCGGCGGGAGAAGCCGTGTGGGCGCTGGGATCGGATACCGGCGGCTCCATCCGGCAACCTGCTTCCTTCTGCGGCCTGGTGGGTCTCAAGCCCACCTACGGGCTGGTGTCGCGCTACGGCCTGGTGGCCTTCGCCTCCTCCCTGGACCAGGTGGGGCCCATCGCGAAGGACGTGCGCGATTGCGCCCTGCTGCTCTCCCTCATCGCGGGCCACGATCCGCGCGATTCCACATCGCTGGACGTTGAGTTGCCGCCTTACCCGGAGGCGCTGGATGGCGGCATACGCGGGCTCAAGGTGGGGGTCCCCGTCGAGCTCATGCAGGAGGGGCTGACGCCGGGCGTGAGGGAGAGCGTGGAGAACGCCCTGCGCCTCTGCGGGGAGCTGGGGGCAGAGGTGGAGGAGACCGCGCTGCCCCACCTGGACTATGCCCTCAGCGCCTACTACATCCTGGCTCCCGCCGAGGCCAGCTCCAACCTGGCACGCTACGACGGCGTACGCTACGGGCTGCGCGTGGAGGGCGGGGACATGCTGGAGATGTACGGCCGGACGCGTGCCGCCGGCTTCGGGGCGGAGGTGAAACGCCGTATCATGCTGGGGACCTACGCCCTCTCCGCCGGCTATTACGAGGCCTATTACGGGCAGGCACAGAAGGTACGCACCCTCATCCTGGAGGATTTCCGCCGCGCCTTCGAGCGTTTCGACGTGCTGGTAAGCCCCACTTCGCCCACGCCCGCCTTCGCCCTGGGGGAGAAGGTGGAGGACCCCCTGGCCATGTACCTTTCCGACGTCTGTACCATCCCCGTAAACCTGGCGGGGATCCCCGCCGTCAGCCTCCCATGCGGCCTGGAGGACGGGCTTCCCGTGGGTTTGCAGATAATGGGGAAGCCGTTGGGTGAGCTTGAGCTGCTGCGCGTGGCGCGGGCCATGGAGGAAGCCCTGGACTTCCGGGAGAGGCCGCGGCTGGGGAAGGGGGGTGCATGATGGGCGACTACGAGGCGGTCATCGGCCTGGAGATCCACGCGGAGCTGAAGACCCGCTCCAAGATGTTCTGCCCGTGCGACGCATCCTTCGGCGGCGAGCCCAACAGCAGGACCTGTCCCGTCTGCCTGGGCCTGCCCGGCGTGCTGCCGGTGCTCAACCGCAGGGCGGTGGAGCTGGCCTTGCGCCTGGCCCTCGCGCTGAACTGCGAGATCTCGCCGCGCTGCGTCTTCCACCGCAAGAATTACTTCTACCCGGATATGCCCAAGAATTACCAGATATCCCAGTACGACCTGCCCCTCGCCGTCCGCGGGCACCTGGACCTGGAGACGGAGGAAGGCACCTTCCGGGTGGGCATCACCCGCGTGCACCTGGAGGAGGACACGGGAAAGACGGTGCACGTGAGCGAGAGCGGGCGCATCCACGGCTCCGAGTACAGCCTGGAGGATTTCAACCGCGCCGGGGTGCCCCTGCTGGAGATCGTCACCGAGCCCGACATCCGTACCCCCGAACAGGCGCGCCTCTTCATGCAGGAGCTGAAGAGCATCATGGAGCACCTCGACGTCTCCGACTGCAAGATGGAGGAGGGCAGCCTGCGCTGCGATGCCAACATCTCCCTGCGTCCGCGCGCTTCCCGCGATTACGGGGTGAAGACGGAGATAAAGAACATGAACTCCTTCCGTGCCCTCTACCGCGCACTGGATCACGAGATCTCCCGGCAGAGGGAGATCCTGGAAAGCGGCGGGGAGATCGTGCAGGAGACCAGGCACTGGGACGCCGACGCCAACATGACCACCCCCCTGCGCACCAAGGAATACGCCTACGATTACCGTTATTTCCCGGAGCCGGACCTGGTGCCCCTCGAGCCCGAGCGGGATTTCGTGGAGGAGATAAGGGCTTCCCTTCCAGAGCTTCCGGCCCAGAGAAGGCGCCGATTCCGCGAAGAGTACGGCCTTCCCGCGCACGATGCGTGGCTGCTGACCTCCTCCAAGAGCATGGGGGATTATTTCGAGGAGGCGGTGGCGGCGGGCCCCGATCCCAAGGCGGTGAGCAACTGGATGATGGGAGAGCTTTCCGCCTACCTCAACGCCAGGGGGATGGAGATAGGGGAGGTCAGGGTCTCCCCCGCGCAGCTCGCGGACATGGTCTCCCTGGTGGAGGAGGGGGTCATAAGCGGCAGGATCGCCAAGGCGGTCTTCGAGGAGATGCTGGAGACGGGGAAGGACGCGCGGGACATCATCGCCGAGAAGGGACTGACGCAGATAAGCGACGAGGGGGAGCTTGCCGCGATCATTGCGGAGACCATCGCGGAGAATCCCAAGAGCGTGGAGGATTTCCGCAGGGGAAAGGAGAGGGCGGTGGGCTTCCTGGTGGGCCAGGTGATGAGGAAGACGAAAGGGCGCGCCAACCCACAGCTGGTGAACGAGCTGCTGTTGAGGGAATTGCAGGGCGGTGGTTGATCCCGGGCGTGTCTTCGTGACGGAGAGGCAGGCGGCGCGTTCGGGAAACGAGGTTTTCGGAGAGAGGTGTTTTTCTTGGGAGAAGAAGAGAGGACGTGTCCCCGCTGCGGGGCGGCGCTCAAGGAGGGGGCCAGGTTCTGTACCTCCTGCGGCAGGCGTATCGACACGGCTGGAGGAGCGGAGGTAGGGACGGTGGCTGGAAGGGAGGAAGCCGTGGCGGCGGGCGTGCCTGGCGGCGCGGGAACGGGGGAGGCGGGGGTTGCCCCGGCGTTGCCTCCGCAGCCAGACGCGGATGCGCAGGAGCCCGGGATGCTCCCCGGACCGGCAAGGGCAGCCGGGAGGAGCCGGGCTCCACTGTTGCTGGGTGTCCTGGGCGGGCTGCTGCTCCTGGCGGGGGCGGTTATCCTGGTCCTCTACCTCGCCGTGTGGAGGGAGGGCGCGGGAGGAACGGGAGATCCCGTGGCGCTGGCGAGGAAATACATGGAAGCGCTGGAGCGGAAAGACGTCGACGCCTACCTGGACTGCTTCGAGGAGGGGTTCTTCTCCCTCGAGGACAACCCCCTGCTGGAGGGCATGGACCTGGACCCGCGCGAGTTGGTGGAGATGTCCTTCATTTTCATGGAAGTGTCTTTCGAAGGGGTGGAGCTGGACCTGCGGCGCGATGAGGGGGACGGGGCGACCGTGGTGACCACGGCGGGGATGATGTCCCTCTCCATCATGGGCATGGAGGAGGAGGTGGACCTGGCCGACGACCCCCTCGAGTTCAGGATGGCCAGGAAGGGCGGCAGGTGGTACCTGACGGAAGACCCCATGCCCACGTTGCTGGGAGGCGATCTCGATCTCTTCGGCGACGACATGGACATGGATATGGATAGGCCCCCGGACGGTTACGACCTCGAGGACCTCGAGAAATATCTTCCCGAGGAGTGGGACCTGGAGGAGCTGGAGGACCTGCGCCCCGAGGACCTCGAGGAACTCATGCGGGAGCTAATGGAGGAGCTGGAGGAGCCGCCGCAGCATGAGGGGCCTCCCGATGAGACCGTGACGTGGAAAGGGCGACCGCAGGGATGCCTCGCGGGTTGCCGCCGCGTGTGATACCGTCCTTATGTTGCCACGCGTGACGAGAAAGGGGCGGGAGAAAGGTTCCCGCCCCTTGACCGATCGCCGCTGATCTCCTCCTTGGCGCTGTCGTCGAGCCCCACGCATGCGGCCGCTACAGCCGTATCTCGCGGGGTCGTTATCCTCGACGGCTTGACGCCGGTCCGCACGTGCGGACGATTATTTTCTTGCCGCCGGCCGGGAAAGGCGTTCCTGGCGAGGACCGACCCGTAGAGCCCGCCGTCAGCCTTCCTCGGAGACCAGCTTCTCGTAAGCCGCGGCGTCCAGGAGATCGTCCACCCCGGAGGGATCGGCGAGCTCCACCTTGACCATCCAGCCGGCTCCGTAGCAGTCCTCGTTGATGATCTCCGGCGCCTCCACCACTTCCTGGTTGGTCTCCACGATGGTGCCGTTGACGGGGCTGTAGACGTCGGAAACCGATTTCACCGACTCGATCTCGGCATAGGGTTCCCCCGCCTTGACCTCCGTCCCCGTGGCGGGGAGCTCGAGGAAGACGATCTCGCCCAACTGGTCCTGGGCATAGTAGGTGATCCCCAGGGTGGCCATGTTGCCGTCGATCTTGGCCCAGGCGTGCTCGGGATGATACTTCAGGTCCTCCGGGTACATCTGCTTTCACCTCCAGTCAGATCCGCTACAACGATGCCATGATAACGCAACCTCACCTCGCGCGCCATATGGGAACGGGCGGGAACTCCCGACTTCCGCCCCCCGGCCCGCCACGGGGCCGGCCTTCACGCTGCAAGCGTGACGAAAGGGCTTGGGGGATCGCCCGTATGCGTCACTTGCGCGCCGGCGCCGCGTGTATGGCCCTGTCGTGGGCCGCCTCCGCCGCCTCCATGATGGCCTCGGCCAGGCTGGGGTGCGCGTGCACGGTGCGGCCCATGTCGTCGGCGGTCACCCCCATGCGTATGGCAAGGGCCACCTCGTGGATGAGGTCCGAGGCGTGGGGACCCATGATCTGGCACCCCAGCACCTTGTCCGTGGAGGCGTCCGCCACGAGCTGTACGAAGCCCTGGCCCTTGCCCATGGCCAGCGCCTTTCCCAGCCCCCCGAACATGAAGCGGCCGATGCGCGTCTCGATGCCTTTTTCCTCGGCCTTGGCGGGGGTGAGTCCCACGCTCGCGATCTCCGGCTCGGTGAAGATGCAGGCGGGAACTACGTTGTAATCCATTACCGAGTCGTGCCCCATGGCGTTCTCCGCGGCGCAGATGCCCTCGAAGGAGGCAACGTGGGCCAGGAGGATACCGCCCACCACGTCGCCGATGGCATAGACGCCGGGGACGTTGGTCTCCATGCGCTCGTTGACCACGATCTCGCCCCGCTTCCCCAGCTCCACGCCCAGCTCCTCCAGGCCCAGGCCGGAGGAGTTGAGGGAGCGGCCGATGGACACCAGGAGCTTGTCCGCCTCCAGCACCTCGCCGGTGGAGAGCTTCGCCTTCACGCCGTCCGGACGGTATTCCACCATCTCCTCGATGGTCACCTCGGTGAGGATCTCGATGCCCTTCTTGTTGAGGATGCGTTTCATCTGCTGGGATATGCGCTCGTCCTCGGTTGGGAGGATGCGCGGCATGAGCTCCACCATGGTCACCTTGGTGCCCAGGGCGTTGAAGATGGTGGCGAACTCCGAGCCCACCACGCCGCTGCCGACTATGATCATCGACTTTGGGATCTCGGTGAGTTCCAGTCCTTCCGTTGAGGTGAGGATGGCCGGCTGGTCGAAGTCGAAGGTGGGAAGGCGGGCCGGCTCGGAACCGGTGGCGATGATGACCTTCTCCGTCTCGATGACCGTCTCACCCTCTTCACCCTCCACCGCCACCCGGTCCGGGGAGAGAAGGCGGGCCGTTCCCTTCACCACCTCCACCTTGTTGGCCTTGAGCAACTGCGCGATGCCGTTGCGGAGCTGGGAGCTGACCTTCTCCTTGCGTTCAACCATGGCCTTGAGGTCGGGGATGGGTTCCCCCACCTTGACGCCGTACTCGTGCGCCTCCTTTATGGTCTCCACCACCTCGGCGCAGGCCAGGAGGGCCTTGGTGGGGATGCATCCCCAGTTAAGGCAGGTGCCCCCGAGGAGGTTCTTCTCCACCAGCACCACGCCGCTTCCCAGTTGCGCCGCCCGGATGGCCGCCACGTAGCCGCCCGGTCCCGCTCCGATCACCACCAGCTTGGCCTGTTGCTTCTCGGCTGCCATGATCTCCTCCTTCGCGCTACTATCCGCCTGATGGGGTTCGATTTTCCGGACATTACCGCGCTCGATGCGCGTCGGGCGCATGTCCAAGCTATTTTATCACGACGGGGGCCTTGCGGCAGGCAAAAGGCGCGGCCGAAAAGCATTTTGCAAAAGTGCGGGAGGTCGTGAATAATGTTGCCGGACGGGGAGGGAGAGGCCGGGTTCCCGGAGAGCTCCCCGCGGGCGGCGCCGTGACCGGGCACCGCGGGCCGCGACTGGCTTCGCCCGGCGGGCCGGAGGGAAGAGCGGCGGGGGCGGCGCGTGTCGGGCGAAGGTCGCCACCCGGAGCGAGGCAGGCATGGAGGAACGTTCATGGGCATGACCATCGCGGAGAAGATATTCTCCCGCCACTGCGGCCACCCCGTGCGGGCGGGCGAGCTGGTGGTGGCGGAGGTGGATTTCATGATGGGGCAGGACGGCACATCACCCCTGGCCATCCAGGCCTTCCGCGAGCTGGGCGGGGAAAGGGTGCACGACGCCGCCCGCGTTGCCATGGTCATCGACCACAGCGCCCCCAGCCCCCTGGAAGGGGTTTCCAACCTGCACGCCATGATGCGGGAGTTCGCGCGCGCGCAGGGGCTGCTCCTCTACGACGTGGGATGGGGCGTCTGCCACTGCCTGCTGCCCGAGCAGGGCCACGTGGTGCCCGGAGACCTGGTCATCGGCGCCGACTCCCACACCACCACCTACGGAGCCATAAACGTCTTCTCCACCGGGGTGGGCTCCAGCGACCTGGCGGCGGCCATGCTCACCGGACGGCTGTGGTTCAAGGTCCCGGAGACCATGCGCCTGGAGCTGCGCGGCACCCTTGCGCCGGGGGTATATTCCAAGGACATCGCGCTCTTCCTGGCGGGGGAGCTCACCGCGGACGGCGCCACCTACCTGGCGGTCGAGTACGGGGGCGAGGCGATATCATCCCTTTCCGTGGAGGCGCGCTTCACCATCGCCAACATGGCGGTGGAGATGGGGGCCAAGGCGGGGCTCATGCAGGCGGACGAGAAGGTGCTGCAATGGGTTTCCCGGCACAGCGGGCGGCCGCCGGCCCCCGCGGATCCCGACCCGGATGCGCCTTACCGCGAGGTGCGGGAGTTCGACCTGGCGGGGCTCACCCCGCAGGTGGCGCTGCCCCACCGCGTGGACAACGTCAAGCCGGTGGAGGAGGTGGAGGGGATCCTCATCCAGGAGGCGGTCATCGGGACCTGCACCAACGGCCGCCTGGAGGACCTGGAGGTGGCGGCGCGCATCCTGTCCGGGCGCAGGGTGAGCCCGGAAGTGCGCCTCGTCGTCGCGCCCGCCTCGCGCCAGGTGCTCATGGAGGCCATGGAGAGGGGTATCGTCCAGAGGCTGGTGGAGGCGGGGGCGGCACTGGTGACGCCCGGCTGCGGCCCCTGCGTGGGGACGCACAACGGGGTGCCGGCGGACGGCGAGGCCGTGATCTCCACCGCCAATCGCAATTTCAAGGGGCGCATGGGCAACGCCAACGCGAGCATCTACCTGGCCAGTCCGGCCACGGTGGCGGCGAGCGCGGTGGCGGGGAAGATCACCGACCCCCGGCGCATGCTTTGAGGCGAGGAGGAGTTGGTAACTCATGGCAGACAGGCAGGTCCTCAGGGGCAGGGCGCACGTCTTCGGGGACGACGTCAACACCGACTACATCATCTCCGGCAAGTACAAGTTCAAGACGCTGGACATGAAGGAACTGGCGCGCCACTGCATGGAGGACATCGACCCCGCTTTCAGCGAACGGGTACGGCCGGGAGACTTCATCGTCGCCGGCGCCAATTTCGGCTGCGGCTCCTCGCGCGAGCAGGCTCCCCTGGTGATCAGGCACGCCGGCGTGGGTGCCGTGCTCGCACGCTCCTTCGCGCGCATCTTCTTCCGCAACGCCATCAACAAGGGGTTGCCGGTGGTGGAATGCGACACCTCAGGCATAGAGGCGGGAGACGAGCTGGAGGTGGACCTGGCGCAGGGGAAGGTCAGCAATCTCACCCGTGGTTACACACTCGATATCGTGCCCCTGCCCGCGGTGATGATGGACATCCTCGCGGAGGGCGGCCTGACCGCTTACCTGAAAAAACACGGAGGTTTCAAGCTATGAGGAGGATAACCCTTATCCCGGGGGACGGCGTGGGGCCCGAGATAGTCGAGGCCTGCCGCAGGATAATCGAGGCGGCGGGGGTGCCCGTGGAGTGGGACGTGCAGGAGGCGGGCGCCGCGGTCATGGAAAAATACGGCACGCCCTTGCCATCCCATGTGCTGGATTCCATCCGGGCCAATAGGGTGGCCCTCAAGGGCCCCATCACCACTCCCGTGGGCGCGGGTTTCCGCAGCATCAACGTGGCCCTGCGCCAGGAACTGGACCTCTACGCCAACCTGCGGCCGGCCCGCAGCCTGGAGGGCGTGCGCTCCCCCTACAGGGACATCGACCTGGTGGTGGTGCGCGAGAACACCGAGGACCTCTACGCGGGCATCGAGCGCATGGTGGACGACGACACCGCGGAGAGCGTCAAGCTCATCACCCGGCGCGCCTCCGAGCGCATCTGCCGCTTCGCCTTCGAGTACGCGCGCCGCGAGGGGAGGCACAAGGTGACCGCGGTGCACAAGGCCAACATCCTCAAGTTCAGCGACGGCCTCTTCCTGGAGACGGCGCGCGCCGTCGCCCGCGATTACCCGGATATCGAGTTCGAGGACCGCATCGTGGACAACATGGCCATGCAGCTGGTCCAGAAACCCCATATCTACGATGTGCTGGTGCTGCCCAACCTCTACGGGGACATCATCTCCGACCTCTGCGCCGGGCTCGTGGGGGGCCTGGGGGTGACGCCGAGCGCCAACATCGGGGACGAGATCCAGGTCTTCGAGCCGGTGCACGGCAGCGCGCCCAAGTACACGGGCATGAATAAGGTGAACCCCACGGCCCAGATCCTCGCGGGGGTGCTCATGCTCCGCCACATCGGGGAGGGGGAGGCGGCGGACCGCATCTTCGAGGCGGTGGCCGACGTCATCCGCGAAGGGAAGACGGTCACCTACGACCTGGGTGGGGAGGCGGGCACCTCCCAGATGGCGGACGCCGTGATCGCGAGGCTCTAGCCCCTCCGCGGGGGAGTGGTGCGGGCGCGGACCGGCCGCCAGTGTCGCCCGGATCGCCCGGAAGGCCCGTATCGACGTATAGCCTTGACGCCGCCCCTTATTATCTAAATAATACTAACAATAACCGCTTTGGAGCGGCGTTCCGAAATATCCGTCATCCTTCCCGGAGGGAAACCATGGAATTCAGGAGCAAGGCCGTAAAGACCGGCACTTCCAGGGCACCCCACCGGACGCTGCTGAAGGCGGACGGTTTCATCGACCGCGAGATCGAGCAGCCCTGGGTGGGCATCGCCTGCGCCGTGAACGAGGTGGTGCCCGGGCACGTGCACCTGCAGCAGGTGGCGGAGGCGGTGAAGGCCGGCGTACGCATGGGGGGCGGGACCCCCATGCAGTTCGGGGTCATAGGGATCTGCGACGGTATCGCCATGGGCCACGCCGGCATGCGCTACTCGTTGCCCTCGCGGGAGGTGATCGCCGACAGCATCGAGCTCATGGTGCAGGCGCACGCCTTCGATGCCCTGGTAATGATTCCCAACTGCGACAAGATCGTGCCGGGCATGCTCATGGCCGCGGCCCGTCTCAACCTTCCCACCGTGGTGGTGAGCGGCGGGCCCATGCTGGCGGGGAGGCACCGCGGGAGGAACGTCGACTTCATCACGGTGATGGAGGCGCAGGGTGCGGTGGAGGGGGGACGCATGGAACCCGCCGAGCTGGCGGAGCTCGAGGAGGAGGCCTGCCCGGGTTGCGGGAGCTGCGCCGGGCTCTTCACGGCCAATTCCATGAACTGCCTGACCGAGGCCGTGGGCCTGGGCCTGCCGGGCAACGGCACCGTGCCCGCACCCTATGCCCGCAGGCTGCGCCTGGCCAAGCAGGCGGGCCTGGCGGTCATGGAGATGCTGCGCAAGGGGCGCCGTCCCCTGGATATCGTTACCAGGTCTTCCCTGCGCAACGCGCTGGCGGTGGACATGGCCATAGGAGGGTCGTCCAACACCATACTCCACCTGCTGGCCCTGGCCTACGAGGCCGGGATAGAGATGGACCTGCGGGAGATACAGGAGGTCTGTGACGCCACCCCCAACCTGGCGCGCATCAGTCCCGCCGGGGGAGCGCGCCATTTCATGCAGGACCTCGACGAGGCGGGAGGCATCCCCGCGGTGATGGGCGAGTTGCTGAAGCGGGGGCTGGTGGACCCCGAGGTGCCCTGCGTTGGGGCGGACCGCCTGGGCGACGTCATCGAGGGCAGAGGCACGCTGAACCCCGAGGTCCTGCGGCCGGTGGAGGACCCCTACATGCCCACCGGGGGGCTGGCCGTGCTCTGGGGCAACCTGGCGCCCGAGGGCGCGGTGGTCAAGCATGCGGCGGTGCCGGAGAACCTGCTGCGCCACCGCGGGCCGGCGCGGGTCTTCGACTCCGAGGAGGATGCGGTGGCGGCCATGACGGGAGGGAAGATCCGCGAGGGAGACGTCATCGTGGTGCGCTACGAGGGGCCGCGGGGGGGTCCGGGCATGCGCGAGATGCTCAACCCCACCGCCACCATCGCGGGCATGGGGATGGCGGAGAAGGTGGTGCTCATAACCGACGGGCGCTTCTCCGGCGGCACGCGGGGGGCGGCCGTGGGACACGTCTCCCCGGAGGCCGCCCAGGGCGGCCCCATCGCCCTGGTGCAGGAGGGTGACATGATCGAGCTGGATGTCCCGGGCCGCAGCATACGCCTGGAGGTGGACGATAAGGTGCTCGAGGAGCGCAGGCGTGCGTGGAGGGCCCCGCAGCCGCGCGTGAAGTCGGGATACCTGGCGGAATACGCGCGGCGGGTATCCAGCGCCAGCCGCGGCGCGGTGAGGTTGCGCGATTGAGGGGTGGCGGGCGGAAGCGCCCGCGCTCCCTGTCGCGCATGGAGCCCCGTGGCACGCGGTGATGGCGCGGTGGGCCACGGGGCGCGGCTCCTGCAAAGGCCCTATGCCTGCAGGGGCGATAGGCCTGAAAGAGCGGCACGGGAAGGGAAAGGACGAAGCGCGCCCCGCCTTGCGGGCTATCCGTGGGTCGGGGGCGGAGGATCTAGGCAGAAGGACGGTGACCGACTTGAGAATGACCGGAGCCAGGGCCCTGGTGCGATCCCTCGAGGAGGAGGGCGTGGAGATCGTCTTCGGCATCCCAGGCGGGGTGCTCCTCCCGGTCTTCGACGCACTCTACGAGTCCAAGATACGCAAGGTGCTCACCCGGCACGAGCAGGGGGCGGCCCATGCCGCGGACGGCTACGCCAGGGTAACCGGCAAGGTGGGGGTGTGCATGGCCACCTCCGGCCCGGGGGCGACCAACCTGGTCACCGGCATCGCCAACGCCTACATGGATTCCGTGCCCCTGGTGGCCATAACGGGGCAGGTGGCCACCAACCTCATCGGCACGGACGCCTTCCAGGAGGCGGACACCACGGGTATCACCCTGCCCATCGTCAAGCATAACTACCTGGTGAAGGACCCCGCCGACATCCCCGACGTGGTGCAGGAAGCCTTCTACATCGCCCGCACGGGCCGCCCCGGGCCGGTGCTCATCGACCTCCCGGTGGACGTGGCGCGGGGCGAGCTCGATTACCGCCGCCGGGACCACCCCGTCCTGCCGGGCTACAAGCCGACCTACAAGGGCCACAAGAAGCAGATACGCATGGCCGCGAGGAGCATCCTCGAGGCGCGCAGCCCCGTTCTCTACGTGGGGGGAGGCGTCATAACGTCCGGCGCCGCTGGGGAGCTGAAGAAGCTGGCGGTGGAGAACGGCATCCACGTGACCCATACCCTCATGGGTAAGGGAGCCTTCCCCGAGTCCCATCCCCTCTCCCTGGGGATGCTGGGTATGCACGGGACCCGCTGCGCGAATTACGCCATGTGCGAGACGGACCTCATCATCGCCGTGGGCGCGCGCTTCGACGACCGCATCACCGGCAAGCTCTCGGAGTTCGCGCCCAGGGCCAAGGTCATCCACATCGATATCGACCCGGCGGAGATCAGCAAGAACGTGCGGGCGCACATCCCCATCGTGGGAGATGCCCGGCAGGTGCTGAAGGAGCTCAATGCCGCCATAGCGGAGATACGCGCGGAGACAAAGCCCGCGGACCGTTCTCAGTGGAACGCCGTCATCAAGGAGTGGAAGGAGAAATATCCCCTGGCCTACGACAGGGACAACGGGCTGAAACCGCAGTACGTGGTGGAGAGGATATATGCCCTCACCAAGGGGGACGCCATCATCTGCACCGAGGTGGGACAGAACCAGATGTGGGCCGCCCAGTACTATCCCATGGAGAAGCCGCGCCGCTTCATCTCCTCGGGCGGGCTGGGGACCATGGGCTACGGGCTGCCCGCCGCCATCGGTGCCCAGCTGGGCAGCCCCAGGGACCTCGTCTTCGACATCGCGGGCGACGGCAGCGTGCAGATGACCATCCAGGAACTGGCGACGGCGGTGCTGGAGGGGACCCCCATCAAGGTCGCCATCCTCAACAACGGTTACCTGGGCATGGTGCGGCAGTGGCAGCAGCTCTTCTACAACCGCAAGTACTCCTGCTCGTGCCTGGAGCGGGAGCGCACCCCCGATTTCGTGGCCCTGGCCGAGGCCTACGGGGCCAAGGGGATCAGGGTCAAGGAGCCGGAAGAGGTGGACGCGGCCATCAGGGAGGCCATCAAGGCCCCCTGCCCAGTGCTCATCGATTTCTGGGTGGAGCCGGAGGAGAACGTCTATCCCATGGTGGCGCCGGGGGCGCCGCTCTACGACATGATCGGTGACCTGCTCTACCCGGTGGAGAAGGTGCACCCGGAGAAGGCCGAGGAGCCCTTCCTGTGAGGAAGGGAGCCGGCGGGACCGTCCCTCGAGAGGGGAGGTAGGGAGATGAAACACACCTTGTCGGTGCTGGTGGAGAACAAGCCGGGGGTGCTGGCGAGGGTGGCGGAGCTCTTCGCCCGCCGCGGTTTCAACATCGACAGCCTGGCGGTGGGGACCACCGAGAGGCCGGACATATCGCGCATGACCATCGTGGTCGACGTGGCGGAGCACTCTCTGGAGCAGGTGCGCAAGCAGCTGCACAAGCTGGTGAACGTCATCGAGATAAGCGATCTCGACCCCGAGACGTCGGTGGCACGGGAGCTGGTGCTGGCCAAGATAAAGGTCACCTCGGAAAACCGCTCCGAGGTCATAGAGATCGTGGACATCTTCCGGGGGAATATCGTTGACGTTTCCCGGGAGAGCATCATCGTGGAGGTCACGGGGAGCGCCCAGAAGCTGAGTGCCTTCGAGGACCTGGTGAAGGCCTACGGCATAAGGGAGCTGGTGCGCACGGGAAAGGTGGCCCTACCGCGGGGAAAGTAGCCTGAGGCGAAGCGGAGGAGGAAGAAAATGGCGGAGATCTACTACGACGGCGATGCGGACCTCTCTCTCCTGGAGGGCAAGACGGTGGCGGTCATCGGCTTCGGAAGCCAGGGACACGCCCACGCCCTCAACCTGCACGACTCGGGCGTGAAGGTGGTGGTGGGCCTGAGGGAGGGAAGCCCTTCCCGGGAGCGCGCCCGCGAGGCGGGCCTGGAGGTGGCGGGAGTGGCGGAGGCGGCGGAGGCCGGCGACATCGTCATGATGCTGGTCCCCGACCAGGACCACCGCGAGGTCTACGAGAAAAGCGTGAGGGCGGGGCTCAAGGAGGGGAACGCGCTCTTCTTCGCCCACGGTTTCAACATCCATTTCAACCAGGTCGTGCCGCCCGCTTACGTGGACGTGGTCATGGTGGCCCCCAAGAGCCCGGGGCACATGATGCGCCGCGTGTTCGAGCAGGGGAGCGGGGTCCCCTCGCTGGTGGCCGTGCACCAGGACTATACCGGAAATGCCCTGCCGCTCGGGCTGGCCTACGCCAAGGGCATAGGGTCCACGCGGGCGGGTGTGCTCCGCACCACCTTCCGGGAGGAGACGGAGACGGACCTCTTCGGCGAGCAGTGCGTGCTCTGCGGCGGCGTCACCGAGCTCATCCGCGCCGGTTTCGACACCCTGGTGGAGGCGGGATACCAGCCGGAGATAGCCTACTTCGAGTGCCTGCACGAGCTGAAGCTCATCGTGGACCTCATCTACGAGGGCGGCATCTCCTACATGCGCTATTCCGTAAGCGACACCGCCGAGTACGGGGACCTCACCCGGGGCAGGAGGATCATAAACGAGGAGACCAGGAAGGAGATGCGGCGCATCCTGGAAGAGGTGGTGAGCGGGGAGTTCGCGCGGGAATGGATCCTCGAGAACCAGGCGGGGCGGCCGGCGTACAACGCGCTGAAGCGCCGGGACGCCGAGCATCTCATCGAGAAAGTGGGAAAGGAGCTCCGCTCCATGATGAGCTGGCTGCGGAAAGGATAAGGGCGAGATTGCCGCGTCGGCGCCTGCGCGCCTCCTCGCGATGACGGCGACCGAACGGGCAACGAGTCTTTTATCGTTGATGGGCGGAAGGACGTCATCGCGAGGAGGGAAGCCAAAAACGTCATTATTACGAGGAGGGAAGCCAAAGACGTCATTATTACGAGGAACGGAGCCAAAGACGTCATTATTACGAGGAGGGAAGCCAAAGACGTCATTATTACGAGGAACGGAGCCAAAAACGTCATTATTACGAGGAGGGAAGCCAAAAACGTCATTATTACGAGGAGGGAAGCCAAAGACGTCATTATTACGAGGAGGGAAGCCAAAAACGTCATTATTACGAGGAACGGAGCCAAAGACGTCATCGCGAGGAGCGGAGCGACGAAGCGATCTCACGGAAAACGCCATCGCGAGAAGGGAAGCGACGAAGCGATCTCACACACTCGCGCTGGAGGGAGATAAGGAGAGGTGGAGATGATACGCAAGGAATACCTGATGACCCCGGGGCCTACCCCCATCCCCTCCGAGGTGAGCCTGGTGCAGGCGGAGCCCATCATCCACCACCGCACCCCCGCCTACATGGAGCTCTTCGTGCGCATGGTGGAGGGGCTGAAGAAGGTGTTGCTCACCGAGAACGACGTGCT
Organism: Actinomycetota bacterium; assembly: GCA_014360655.1. Lineage (NCBI taxonomy): Bacteria > Bacillati > Actinomycetota > Actinomycetota bacterium. The sequence continues at coordinate 62,156 of JACIXC010000002.1, forward strand.
CACCTTCGCCGCCTCGGGGACCGGGGCCATGGAGGCGGCGGTTGCCAACTGCTTCAGCCCGGGGGACCGCGTGCTGGTGGCCGCGGGAGGCAAGTTCGGGCAGCGCTTCGGCGAGATAGCCGAGGAATACAGGCTAGCGGTGGAGCACTACGAATATCCCTGGGACGAGGCGGCCGACCCCGACGTCATATCACGCATGCTGCACGATAAACCCGACATCAAAGGGGTTTTCGTCACCCACAGCGAGACCTCGACGGGCATCGTCAACGACGTGCGCACCATCGGTGAGGTGGTCAAAGACACGCCTGCCATCCTGGTGGTCGACTCCATCAGCGGGGCGGGGGCCCTGGAGCTCCGCACCGACGCGTGGAACATCGACGTCCTGGTGACCGGATCCCAGAAGGCCCTCATGACGCCCCCGGGGCTGGCGGCGGCGGCGGTGAGCGAGAAGGCCTGGGAATTAGTGGAAAAGGCGGAGTCGCCGGCCTACTACTTCTCCTTCAAGAAGGCGCGCAAGAAGTACCGTTCCGACACCCCGGAAACGCCCTTCACCCCGGCGGTCAGCCTGGTCAAGGCCATGTCCGCGGCGGTGGATATCCTGCTCGAGGAAGGCCTGGAGGCGGCCTGGGAACGCCACCGCGTGCTGGCGCTGTGCACCCGCGCCGCGGTGCAGGCCATGGGCCTGGAGCTCTTCCCCAAGGTGCTCGACCGCGCTTTCGCGGTGACGGCGGTCAAGGCCCCGGAAGGGATAGGCGGCGGGGACATCGTACGGCACATGAACCGGGTGCACGGGGTGATCATCGCCGGCGGCCAGGAGCACCTGAAGGGAAAGATCTTCCGCATCGGGCACGTGGGATACTACAACTTCTTCGACATGGCCGTGGCCATCGCGGCGCTGGAGCTGACCCTCAAGGAACTGGGACACCCTCTCGAGCTGGGGGCGGGCGTAGGCGCCGCGGAGCGGGTATACTTGGAATTGACGCCGCAGGCCCAGTCGCGACGAGAGTGAGGGCGGGAGCAACCACGGAAAACCCCGGGATGACGGGTTAACGGGGATACGACGGGCGAAGATAAGCAAACATGGCGTGGATGAGGAAGGCCGGCCGCAGGCGCGGTGAGAGCAACGGAGAAAGGAGGGAAGCTTGGCGCGTATCCTGGTCAGGGAGAGGATAGCGGAGAGCGGGATCGAGTTCCTGCGCAGGGATTTCGAAGTCGATTACCTGACGGACATCGACCGCGATGAGCTGCTCCGTCGCATCGCCGACTACGACGCGCTCATCGTGCGCAGCGCCACCAAGGTTGACGCAGAGGTCATCCGGGCTGGGGAGAGGCTAAGGGTGATCGGAAGGGCCGGCGTGGGCGTGGACAACATCGACGTGGAGGCGGCCACCAAGCGGGGCATCATGGTCATCAACGCCCCCCAGAGCAACGTCATCTCGGCCGCGGAGCAGACCATGGCCCTGCTGCTGGCGCTCTGCCGCAACATCCCCGAGGCCGTCAACTCCCTGCGCGCGAAACGCTGGGACCGCAAGAGTTTCGAGGGCGTGGAGCTCTACCAGAAGGTCATGGGCATCGTGGGGCTGGGGCGCATCGGCACCCTGGTGGCGCAGCGCTGTCAGGCCTTCGGGATGCGCGTTCTGGCCTACGACCCTTACGTCTCGGAGGACAAGGCGCGCAAGATCAACGTTGAGCTCGTCTCCAGGCTGGACGACGTGCTGCGGGAGGCGGATTTCATCTCCGTGCACCTGCCCAAGACCTCCGAGACCTACCACCTCCTGGGCGAGGAGGAGTTCGCGAAGATGAAGGACGGGGTGCGCATCCTCAACGTGGCCCGTGGGGGCATCATCGACGAGGAAGCCCTGCAGCGAGCGCTGGAGTCGGGCAAGGTGGCGGGAGCGGCGCTGGACGTCTTCGAGAAGGAACCGGCCACGGAGTGCCCCCTCGTCGAGCACCCCAACGTCATCGCCACCCCGCACCTGGGGGCCTCCACGCAGGAGGCGCAGGACCGGGCCGGGGTGATGATCGCGGAGCAGGTGGCGGCTGCCCTCAAGGGCGAGTTCGTTCCCAATGTGGTCAACCTGCAGGTGCCTGCGGAGGTGGACGACACGGTGCGCATGTTCATGCCACTGGCGGAAAAACTTGGCTTGCTCCTAACCCACCTGGTGGAGGGCCACGTGGACGGCATCGAGCTCGAGTACCTGGGAGAGCTGGCCAACCACGAGACGGGCGTGCTCACCGTGGCCGTGCTCAAGGGCTTCTTCGAGAAGGTGGTCTTCGAGCCCGTGAATTACGTGAACGCTCCCCTCTTCGCCAAGGAGAGGGGTATCGCGGTGCGGGAGACGAAATCGGAACAGACGCGGGATTACGTGAACCTCATCATGGTGCGCGGCCGCCGCAACAGGAAGGCGGTGGCGGTGGGGGGTACCCTGGTAGGTCTTTCCAACACGGAGCGCTTCGTGCACGTCTACGAGTATGACATCGACCTCGGGCCCTCCCGCTACATGGCCTTCTTCCGCTACGCCGACGTGCCGGGCATGATCGGCAGGATCGGCACCATACTGGGGGACCACAACATAAACATCGCGCACATGCAGGTGGGAAGGAAGAAGATAGGAGGGGAGGCGGTGATGGGGATCAACGTGGACGTCCCCATCCCGGACGAGGTGATGGAGGAGATCCGGCGCGTGCCCAAGGTGAAGGAAGGGAAGTTCATACAGCTATGGTGAGAGAACGGGGAGGATGACCCAATGGCCGAGAGGATCTACATCTTCGACACCACCCTGCGTGACGGCGAGCAGGCACCGGGGATAAGCCTTAACCAGCGCGAAAAGGTCGAGATCGCGGAGCAGCTCGCGCGCCTCGAGGTGGATGTCATCGAGGCCGGGTTCCCCGTCTCCAGCCCCAGCGAGTTCGAGGCGGTGAGGGCGGTGGCGAAGACGGTAAAGGGACCGGTGATCTGCGCCCTGGCCCGCACCGACCGCAACGACATAGACTGGGCATGGGAGGCCATCATGTTCGCCGAGAGGCCCCTCATCCACACCTTCATCTCGACATCCGAGTACCACATGAAATACCAGTTGAAGAAGTCCCCCCGCGAGGTGCTGGAGATGGCGCGGGACGCGGTGGCCTACGCCCGCAAGTACGCGGAGAACGTGGAGTTCTCGGCCATGGACGCCAGCCGCAGCGACCCCAAGTTCCTCTACCAGGTCTTCGCGGCCGCCATCAAGGCTGGCGCCACGGTGATCAACATCCCCGACACGGTGGGGTACGCGCTGCCCGACGAGTTCGCCGAGCTGGTGAAGGGGGTCATGAACAACGTCCCCGGCATCGAGAACGTCGTCGTGAGCGTGCATTGCCACAACGACCTGGGGCTGGCGGTGGCCAACTCACTTGCGGCGGCCAGGGTGGGTGCGCGCCAGATCGAGTGCGCGGTAAACGGGCTGGGGGAGCGCGCGGGCAACGCCTCCCTGGAGGAGATCGTGATGGTCATCAACACCCGCCGCGACTTCGTGGACTTCACCACGGGCGTCAACACGCGCGAGATCTACCAGACCTCGCGCCTGGTCTCCATGCTCACAGGCTACCCGGTGCAGCCCAACAAGGCGGTGGTGGGCGACAACGCCTTCGCCCACGAGTCGGGAATCCACCAGGACGGCGTGCTCAAGCACCGCATGACCTACGAGATAATGCGTCCCGAGGACGTGGGGCTTGTGGAATCGGAGATCTACCTGGGCAAGCATTCCGGCCGCCATGCCCTCAAGGCCAAGCTGGAGGAGATGGGGTTCTACCTTGACGACAAGGGGCTGGAGCGGGCCTTCATACGCTTCAAGGAGCTGGCCAGCAAGAAGAAGGAGATAACCGCGAAGGACCTGGAGGCCATCGCCCTGGACGAGATACGCACCCTGGAGGAGCTCTTCCAGCTGGAGTACATGCAGTCATCCTCCGGCACCGGGGCCATACCCATCGCCGCCGTGAAGCTCTCCCGCGAGGGCAGGGGATACGAGGCCACCGCCACGGGAGACGGCCAGGTGGACGCGGTGTGCAAGGCCATCGCCAAGGCCACCAAGGTCCAGGCCAAGCTGGTCACCTACCAGGTGCAGGCCATCACCAAGGGCCTTGACGCCATGGGCGACGTGACCATCAAGCTGGACATCGACGGCCACGAGGTGGTGGGCAGGGGCGTGAGCCCAGACATAATCGAGGCCAGCGCCCGCGCCTACATCAACGCCATCAACCGCGGCATCCAGAAGGGCCTGCTGGAGAAGAAGAAGCTGGCCCGCAAGGCCAGGAGCACCTCGGGCGGGGCTAAGAAGAAAGCGCGCTCCTCTCAATGACCTTCTTTCGGGAGACGCAATGGGTCAGACCATCACCGAGAAGATCCTCGCCTACCATGCGGGGCGGGAGGAGGTACGCCCGGGCGAGCTGGTGAACGTGCGCGTGGACCTCGCCCTGGCCAACGACATCACCGCTCCCCTGGCCATCGAGGCCTTCCGCGCCATGGGCGCCGAGAGGGTGTTCGATCCCGCCCGGGTGGTCATGGTGCCGGACCATTTCACCCCCGCCCGCGACATGGCGGCGGCGCGCAACTGCGCCCTCATGCGGGATTTCGCGCGCGAGCAGGGACTGGAGAACTACTACGAGATCGGCAGGGTGGGCATCGAGCACGTCCTGCTGCCCGAGGAAGGGCTGGTGCTTCCCGGGGAGCTGGTGGTGGGAGCCGATTCCCACACCTGCACCTACGGCGCCCTGGGAGCTTTTTCCACCGGCGTGGGCTCCAGCGACCTGGCCATGGCCATGGCGCTGGGGGAGATATGGCTGCGGGTGCCGGAGAGCATGCTCTTCGTGTTCGAGGGGAAGCTCCCTCCCTGGGTGGGCGGCAAGGACCTCATCCTCCATACCATCGGGAGGATAGGGGTGGACGGGGCCCGTTACCGCGCCATGGAGTTCCGCGGGCCGGTGGTGGAGGAGCTCTCCATGGATTCCCGCTTCACCATGGCCAACATGGCGGTGGAGGCGGGGGCCAAGAACGGCGTCTTCCACGTGGACGCGAGGACGAGAGCATGGCTGGAGGGCAGGGCAAGCCGGACCTACCGCGAGTTCACCAGCGACGGGGACGCCGCATACGTGGAAGAGATCACCATAGAGGTGAGCGACCTGGAGCCGCAGGTGGCCTTCCCCCACCTGCCCTCCAACGTGAGGCCCGTCTCCGAGGCGTCGGGGGTGGAGATAGACCAGGTGGTCATCGGCTCGTGCACCAACGGCAGGCTGGAGGACATGGAGATAGCCGCGGGCATACTGGCGGGCCGCCGCGTGCATCCCCGCGTGCGGGCCATCGTCTTCCCCGGCTCGCGCGCCGTGCTGCTGGAGATGGTGCGGCGTGGCTGGATGGAGGCGTTCCTGGAGGCGGGGGCGGCGGTGAGCACGCCCACCTGCGGGCCCTGCCTTGGGGGGCACATGGGGGTGCTGGCCGAGGGCGAGCGGGCCCTCTCCACCACCAACCGCAATTTCGTGGGGCGCATGGGCCACACCGGCAGCGAGGTCTACCTGTGCGGGCCGGCGGTGGCGGCCGCCTCCGCGGTGACGGGCAGGATAACCCACCCCGGGGAGGTGGCGGCATGACGGGCGGCATGGTGCTTGCGGGGAGAGCCTGGCGTTACGGGAAGAACGTGGACACGGACGTGATCATCCCGGCGCGCTACCTCACGGCCACCTCCGCGGAGGAGCTGGGGGCCCACTGCCTTGAGGACCTGGACCCCGACTTCGCGCGCCGCGTGCGGCCCGGGGACATCATCGTGGCCGAGGAGAACTTCGGCTCCGGGTCCTCGCGCGAGCACGCCCCCTTGGCCATCAAGGGCTGCGGTGTGTCCTGCGTCATCGCCTCCTCCTTCGCGCGGATCTTCTACCGCAATGCCATAAACGTGGGCCTGCCCATCCTGGAATGCCCGCAGGCGGTGGAGGACATAGGCACGGGTGACGAGCTGCGCGTGGACCTCGCGGCGGGGACCATCGAGAACCTGGCGACTGGTAAAGTATTCCATGCCGAACCCTTCCCGGATTTCATGCGCGAGATAATATCCCTGGGAGGGCTGGTGGAATACGTGCGGAGGAGGCTGCAGGCACGCGAGGGCCGCTGAAGCCGCGCCGGGTCGTGCGGGAACGGTGATGAATGCGAGGAAGCGAGGAGCGATGATGTACAGGATAGCGGTGATACCGGGTGACGGGACGGGCCCGGAGGTGGTGCGCGAGGGCATGAAGGCGCTGGAGGCGGCGGCCGCGGCGAGCGGCTTCGATTTCCAGCACACCTATTTCGATTTCGGTGGGCAGCGTTACCTGGACACGGGCCTCACCCTCACCGACGACGAACTCGAGGAACTGCGCACCTATGACGCCATCTTCCTGGGGGCCATAGGGCATCCCGACGTCAAGCCCGGCATCCTGGAGCAGGACATCCTGCTCAAGATCCGCTTCGGGCTGGACCAGTACATCAACCTGCGCCCGGTCAAGCTCTACCCGGGCGTGGACTGCCCTCTCAAGGACAAGGGCCCGGAGGACATAGATTTCGTGGTGGTGAGGGAGAACACGGAGGGGCTTTACGCGGGCACCGGAGGTTTCCTGCGCAAGGGCACGCCCGACGAGGTGGCGGTGCAGGAGAGCGTGAACACGCGCAAGGGCGTGGAGCGCTGCATCCGCTTCGCCTTCGAGTACTGTCAGCGGCGGAACAAGGGACGGAAGCTGACCCTGTGCGGCAAGACCAACGTGCTCACCTACGCCTGGGACCTCTGGGAGCGCGCCTTCCGCGAGGTGGCCCCCGAGTACCCGGACATCCAGACGGATTACGCCCACGTGGACGCCATCTGCATGTGGTTCGTGAAGAACCCGGAGTGGTTCGACGTGGTGGTCACGGACAACATGTTCGGTGACATCATAACCGACCTGGGGGCCATGATCCAGGGGGGTATGGGCATCGCCGCGGGGGGCAACATCAACCCCGAGGGCACCTCCATGTTCGAGCCCATAGGCGGCTCGGCGCCGAAGTACACGGGAAAGAACGTCATCAACCCCCTGGCGGCCATCTGCGCGGTGCAGATGATGCTGGACCACCTGGGCGAGCGGGAGGCCGCGGAGCGCGTGGAGCGGGCTGTGATGCGCGTCTGCTCCCGGGACCTCCTCTCCCTATCCGCGGGCAGGATGGGCAAGTCCACTACTGAAGTGGGTGATCTTGTCGTAAAATACATCCGTGAGGCCTGAGGCCGCGTGAGGGCGGGAGCAGGACGCGAGGCGGAAGGAGTCATAGATGCCGATACAGGAAGTGGAAAAGATCTGGATGGACGGCGAGCTTGTGGACTGGGCGGAGGCCCGCGTGCACCTGCTCTCCCATTCCCTGCATTACGGGTCGGGTGTCTTCGAGGGCATAAGGGCCTACGAGACGCCGCGGGGAGCGGCGGTGTTCCGCCTGGCCGACCACATGAGGAGGCTCTTCCGCTCGGCGTCCATCTACCGCATGCCCATACCCTTCTCCCTGGAGGAGCTGATGGAGGCCACGAGGGTAGTCATCCGGGCCAACGGGCTCAAGAGCTGCTACATCCGCCCCATCGCCTTCCGCGGTTACGGCGAGATGGGGCTGCACCCCCTGGCGGCTCCGGTCAACGTGGCCATAGCCGTTTGGCCGTGGGGCGCGTACCTGGGCGAGGAGGGCATCCGGAACGGCGTGCGCGCCAAGGTCTCCTCCTTCCGCCGCAACGAGGCCAACAGCATCCCCACCGCGGCCAAGGCCACCGGGCAGTACCTGAACTCCATCCTGGCCAAGATGGAGGTGACCGAGGCCGGGTACGACGAGGCCATCCTCCTCAACATGCACGGGCACGTGGCCGACGGGGCGGGGGAGAACATCTTCGTGGTGAGGAACGGGTACCTCTACACGCCTCCCACCTCCTCGGGCGCCCTGGAGGGCATCACGCGCGACTCGGTGATGCGCATCGCGGAGGAGCTGGAGATACCCTGCCGCGAGAAAGACCTGGTGCGCACGGACCTCTACACCGCCGACGAGGCCTTCTTCACCGGGACGGCGGCGGAGGTGGTGCCCATACGCGAGGTGGACGACCGGCCCCTGGGAGATCCCGGACCGATCACCCGCAGCATCCAGGAGAAGTTCTTCCGCATCGTGAGGGGCGAGGAGAAGGCCTACGAGCAGTGGCTGGACTACGTGGATTAAAGGCCGGCCGCGGTAGGTCGAGCGTCCGTGCCCGCCCGCGGGACGTCAGTTGCATTATTCCCATAATATGGAAGCAACGGCACGGGAGCATTAGCGGAAGAGAAGAGTGGTGATCATGGAGGAAAGGTCCGTCAAGATCTACGACACCACCCTGCGCGACGGGGCGCAGAGGGAGGGGGTTTCCCTCTCCGTGGAGGACAAGCTGAAGATCCTGCGGCGCCTCGACGACTTCGGCGTGCACTACGTGGAATGCGGTTTTCCCGGCTCGAACCCCAAGGACGAGGAACTCTTCCGGCGCCTTAAGGAGGTGGACCTGCGGCATGCCGTCCCGGTGGCTTTCGGCTCCACCCGCAAGGCCATGATCGGTGCGGACAAGGACCGCAACCTGGAGGATCTGCTGCGCGCGGAGACGCCGGCGGTGTGCATCGTCGGCAAGAGCTGGGAACTGCACGTGCGCACCGCCCTGCGCACCGGCCTGGACGAGAACCTCTTCATGATCGCAGACTCCGTGGAGTACATGAAGCGCCGCGGCCGCGAGGTCGTCTACGACGCCGAGCACTTCTTCGACGCCTACAAGGACAACCCCCGCTACGCCATGGAGACGGTGAAGGCGGCGGTGGAAGCTGGCGCGGACTGGGTCTGCCTATGCGACACCAACGGCGGGACCCTGCCCTGGGAGGTGCAGGAGATAATGCGCCGCGCCAGGGAAGAGATACCCGTGCCCCTGGGCATACACGCGCACGACGACAGCGAGTGCGCCGTTGCGGTCAGCCTGGTGGCGGTGGCGGAAGGGGCGGACATGGTGCAGGGGACCATCAACGGGTACGGGGAGCGCTGCGGCAACGCGAACCTGTGCTCCATAATCCCGGCCCTGGTGCTCAAGATGGGCATCCCGGCGGTTTCTCCGCAGGCCCTCGCCGGCCTCACGGAGCTCTCTCATTACGTGAGCGAGATCGCCAACATCAAGCCGGACCTGCACCAGCCTTACGTGGGACAGATGGCCTTCGCGCACAAGGGAGGCATGCACGTGAGCGCGGTGACGAGGGACCCCGAGACGTACGAGCATATCCGCCCCGAGCTGGTGGGCAACATGCAGCGCATCGAGGTCTCCGAGCTCTCCGGCAAGTCCACCATCATCATCAAGGGGAAGGAACTGGGCGTGGACCTCTCCCGCCATCCCGAGAAGGTGCAGGAGATCCTGGACATGATCAAGGAGATGGAGCACCGGGGCTACCACTTCGAGGCCGCCGACGGCTCCCTGGAGCTGCTCATGCGCCGCGCCCTGGGCATGCACCGCGTCTTCTTCCGCCTGGAGAGCTTCCGGGTGATCATGGAGAAGCGCGAGGACGGCAAGGTGGTCACCGAGGCCACCATCAAGGTGCACGTGCGCGGCAGGCGCATCATCGCCACCGCGGAGGGGAACGGTCCGGTGAACGCGCTGGACAACGCGTTGCGCCTGGCCATCGGGCGCGCTTATCCAGAGCTGGAAGACATCGACCTCTCCGACTACAAGGTCATCATCCTCGACCCGGAGAAGGCCACCGCGGCGGTTACCCGCGTGCTCATCGAGAGCGGCGACGGGGAGAAGACCTGGGGCACCGTCGGCGTCTCCGAGAACATCATCGAGGCCTCCTGGCAGGCCCTGGTGGACTCCGTGGAGTACGGCCTCCTGCACAAGAAGGCGCAGCCCTGAATATTCCATAATCTACCATGAAGATCGCGAGGTACCGGCACAAGGGGCACATACGTTTCGGGGTGCTGGAGGACGGCCTCCTGCACGAGATCGAGCGCACCCCCTTCACCGGGATACGCAGGCAGGGAAGGACCTGCCGCCTGGAGGAGGTGGAGCTCCTCACCCCCGTCTATCCCCAGAAGATAATCGCCGTGGGGCTCAACTACCGGGACCATGCCGAGGAGCTGCGCATGCCCATCCCCGACGAGCCGGTGCTCTTCATGAAACCCCCCTCCTCGCTGCTCGCCCACGGGGGCGAGATAGTCTACCCTTCCATGAGCCGGCGCGTGGACTACGAGGCGGAGCTGGTGCTGGTATGCGGGAAGGAATGTCGCGACGTCTCACCCCGGGAAGCCTCCTCCTGCATCCTCGGCTACACCTGCGGGAACGACGTCACCGCCCGCGACCTGCAGGCCAAGGACGGGCAGTGGACGCGCTGCAAGAGCATCGATACCTTCTGCCCCCTGGGCCCCTTCATCGAGACGGAAGTGGACGTGCAGGAGCTGGTGGTGGAGCTGCGCCTCAACGGAGAAGTACGCCAGTCCTCGGCGGCCTCCAACATGATCTTCACGCCGCAGGAGCTCCTGAGCTTCACCTCGCGCGTCATGACCCTCTATCCCGGGGACGTCATCATGACCGGGACGCCCCCCGGCGTGGGGGAGATGTTCCCCGGTGACGTGGTGGAGGTGGTCATCGAGGGCGTGGGCACCCTCCGCAACACCGTTACTGCCGAGGGGCGAAGCAGCGAGATAGTGGAAGAATGACGGTAAGCACCTGCCGGAATGGCAACATGGCACGGCGGCAGGTCATCCTGGCATTTCCGCAGTGGTGAAAGTGCTCTATCCAGCGCAGCCTCCTTCTGGCCTCCTTGGAGAGGACCTCGCCCATCATTCTCTCCAACCTCCATTGATGGGGAAGCCTGGTGTGGTAGATACTAGTGGTGGTTCCAACTGAACCCTTCATTTGGACACCTCCTTGCTCTGCTTCGTTTGCTACACAAAGCAAGTATAGGGGGTGTCCACCATGTTTATGAACCCGGGCAGGCAACGACTACATATTAAGAGAAAAGGGGAGATTAGGGATCGGAGAGTTGATCATCTATGCGCCCTGGAGATTCCATTCCTTGCCAGAGCCCATAATCCATGTATACAGCGACAAGGTGGAATTTCGTCGGGATTTCGCATCGTCCGAGTTTGAGTACCCAAAAGGGAAAAGGCTTTGGGTGCTTGAGCGATCGGCTTCACCCGATAAAGACAATTTAATCAAGTCATTCAGGGCCTCGTCTTGCGGCGATGAAAGCTGGGAGGAGTTCGTCACCGACGAACCGGCAGTAAAGATAGAGTATCAACCATGACAACTTGTCATAAGCTGAATTTTCACGCTTCTGGGTATGTTATACGTTAGTGTATGTTGTGATTGGAAAATGTCGCTCATTTTTATCCTGCCCTTGACAAGCGACGCTTCCATGGGCTCGCTGAGGAGATAATGGCCAAAATCCATGACGGCGGCGGTGGGATGTAGCGGCATGGCGAAGCTCGGGTTTCCTGGGCGGAAAGCGAACCCCGGTCACAAGGTTAGCCCCGAGCACAATCTGTATCATTACCCGCGTGCTTGTGACCGCTGTCTTGGGCGCCGTGGCGGTCAGTCGGGGTTGAGGACCTTTTCCAGGCCCCTGGGAAGGCCCGGCTTGCCCCGGAACCCGTAGACGAAGGCCCACTTCAGGAGCTTCTCCAGGGCGGAGGGCAACTGGGAGATGTGGTCTATGAACTGCACCGACCTCCCGTACTGCTCCAGCATGGCCTGGCGGTCCTCCAGGCCGCAGCCCAGGGTTATGAGCCGGATGTTCTGCTTGTCGCAGTAATCGATGCCGTAGCGGACGTCGCAGCCCGCGTTCGACGCGCCGTCGGTGATGTGGATTATCATCTTCCGTTTCCTGTCCTTGGGCAGCATGTAAGCCGCGGCTATCAACGCCTGCCCGGAAGGCGTCTCGCCGGTGGGGGACACGGACATCAACTCGTCCCCCCTGAGCAGGCTGGTGAGCACGCAGACGTGGTGCGACTCGTAATACGCCCAAACCTGCAGGCGGGTGGTGGATCCCCTGAGCGCCTCGTGCAGGGTGGCGACGGTCGACTCGACGAGCCTCCAGCTGTTCCCCCTCCCCATGGACCCCGAGGCGTCGATGAGCAGGCAGATGCTCCAGCTCGCGTCCGGTATCTTCTGCTTGTCGAGGAAGCACGCCCCGTTGATGGGCGCGCGGTAAAGGCGCTTCCTGTCCACCTTGCCGCTGGAAAGCCCGCGGCTTATGAGCACCTTCCTGTCCGCGTAGCACTGCATGATGGTCTTGAGGCGCGTCGCCTGGTGGCGGTCCACCACGCTGAGCGCCGGCATGTAGAAGTTCCATATGCGGGTGGGGAGGATCTCCTGCTCCGGATCGTCGACGACGGACCTGATCACGGAGGTCAGGTCGCCGGAACTCTCGGCCATCTTCGCCTCTATCTCCATGAAGGTGGTGGGGTCGAGCCGGGTTCCCCCGCCGCCGCCCGCCCTCTCCTCGCTGAGCGGCTCGTCGCTCAACAGGCTCCAGGGGACCATCTTATCCACGATCTTCCAGGAGGCGACGGTGTCCCTGATGCCCTCCAGGGCCCGTATGTAGATCTCCCGGCGCAGGTCGCAGCGCTCAACCACCCCCTTTCCGCTGTCCATGACCGCCCTAAGCTCCGGGGTGATCCCCTGCAGGACGGCGAGCGCATCACCGTAGCAGATGAGGTCGGCTTCGGATATATCCTGTCCCCATGCCCAGGACCACCAGAGGTGGAGCAGCTTGTCCACGGAGACTTCGCCGGCGCGCAGCCCGAGCTCCATCATGCGCATGGCCGTCCTCCTGGCCTTGCGGGTGTAGAGGCCGAGTATCGAACGCTCGGAGACGGAATCGACGTAGATGTCCTCGCCCACCTGGATGATCTTGCTGAGGACGACTTTCTGGCGCGGGCTCAGGTCCGGCCTCACGTGCTTCACGCCCCGCCACACCAGGTCGCTCCACTCCGTGCGGTGCAGCGCCTCGTGGACCACCACGCCCACCAAGCGGTCCACCTGCCTGGGATTGACGGGATACCTGCCGAGGATGGGCTCGGGGTCTATGACTATCGCCCCGGGCGACATGGACATGCCGGCATAGATGACGTCGCCCACGTTCCGCCCCAGGCTTCCCGCCACCTTGCGCAGGGCGCGCAGGAGGTTGGCCAGCTCGGTGGCCTCGAGGTGGGAGACGTTGACCCGCCAGAACTCGGAGAGGCTCTCCTCCTCGGCGAACCCCCCGGCGTTCGCGTCACGCTCAGTAGGGTTTATAGACTCGGCCATCGTCGCTCCTGGTCAGCCCCATCTCCAGGTGCATGGAGAGGAGGGTGGATTCCAGGATGTCCCTGCTCACCTGGAGGCTGTAGATGAAGGCCTCCCTGACCGACGCCCCTATGGCCACCAGCTCCGCGATCATCAGGGTGTGGCGGGTGGAGACCATCACCGGCTCCTGCGAATTGCTGCGCAACTGGTTGGCCACGTTGACGATGGTCTGCGCCTGCTCCTCGTCTACGCCCGTCTTGCGCTTGAGCACCTCCAACTCCACGTCGGGGGGGAGGTAATCCATGAGCGTCACGTAGAACCTGTCCCGCAGGGCGGCGTCCAGCATCTCCACGCCGATGAACTCCTCGCCCTCGTTGAGTGTGGCGAAGAAGACCACCTCGGGGGCGACCTTGATCAGCCCGAGCTCGTCCGTCCACACCCGCCTGTCCTCGGCGAGCACGGAGAAGAGCATGTTCAGGGCCTTGGGGTGCTCCGGGCGGTTGATCTCCTCCAGGTGTATCACGCAGCGGGGGGTCTGGATGGCCTGGGGGAAGAGGAACTGCTGGTAGTAGGTCTCCCCCTCCTTGAGCCGCATGTCCCCGAAGAGCTGCCCCGGCTCGGAGAGGATGCCCACCTGGAAGGTGGCCAGCGGCCTCCTGTTGCGGGCCGCGAACTGCCTCACCAGGGTGGACTTCCCGCAACCCTGCTTGCCGGCCACCAGCACGTTGACCGGGTGTTTCTTGGAGAGTTCGTTGATGCGCTCCATGTGGTCGATGACGTCCTGCGGGAGGAAGAAGTTCTCCTCCGGCTCGGGGACCAGCATGGATGCGTCCAGCGTGTCACGTTGCTCCTGCGCCATCCTCTCTCACCGCCTCCTTCTCGCAGCCTCACTCCCTGGCTCCCGTCATCCCCTCGATGCGGAGAGCGGGGAATGTTATCTACCCGTTAACATATTCCCCTTGTTTAAGGGTAAGTGAATTGTTGATTTCGGTCAAACCCCTGTCCAAAAGCGCCTGCTGAGACCTTACTGCATCGCCTCCGTGTGTCTCTTTCCGCGCACGCAGCGGCTGTCATTGATGCTCCCACGGGCCTTTTCCTGGAGGGCTGAGCGCAATGTGAACCCGCGCCCGTTTACCCACGGCCCGTCCATGACGATAAATCCTACGTCCGCCATCAAGGACCGGGAGGTAATCCTTGGAAAAGGGAGCGGGGGACGTTTTTCGGGAGGCGCTGCGGCTGGCGCTTCATGAGCGGCGCCTGTGGCCGGCGGGGCTCCTGGTCGCCGTGGGGTTCGCCGACTGTTGGCGCATCATCTTCGACTGGGGTCCCTACAGGGCCGGGGAGGTGGCGGCGAACCGGGTGCGGGGAGGGGGCGGCAGGGGCATCGCGGACATCGTGGTGATGGCGCTCGTGGCCCTGGCCGTCTTCGCTTTGCTGAGGGCATGGGGGTATGCGGGCGAGCTGGTCCTCATAGGGCAGGCGGCGAGTGCGGCGAAGGGTGAGAGCGCTTCCATCATGGTAAATTATGCCAGATACCGAAAGAGGTACCTCTCGTTGAGCGCCGTCCTCCTGCCGTGGGACGCCCTGCGCGTGGCGGTCATCTACGTGACCTTTCCCTTCGTCTTCCTCTGGGAGAAGTGGGACCCGCACCTGCGCCTCTTCCTGCCGTATCTCCTGGCGTTCCTCTCATGGCTCGCGCTGCTGGCGCTGGTTTACATGCCGCTGGGGATAGCCGTCCTCCTCGCGGGACGGGCGGCGGTTCTCGGAGATAAGCCCTCGCCGGTGGCGTGGAGGGAGGGCTGGGAGCTGTTTCGCGCCAACGCCGCCAGGTGTTGCGTCGCGTGGTTCCAGGCCCTGGCGGTGGACGTGGCCTTCATCGTTCCGGCATGGCTCCTCGCCGCGCTGCTCCCCTGGGCGTTCACGCAGTTGCTCCGCGCGGTGTCCGTGGAAGCCCCGCGCTGGATCCCCAGGGCCGCCGCCTACCTTGTCCTGGCGGCGCTGCTCCTGCCGGGGCAAACGCTGGTACAGTGCTTCAAGTCCTCCCTGTGGACCATGACCTTCCTTGAATTGAGGGAGGAAAGGGAGGTGCGCGGGGAAGAGGTGGGCGGGCGCGGGCGGGACGGAAGGCGCGGGGGCGGAGAGGAACTCATCTATCCCCCGCTCACGAGGCTCCCCATGCCGCCACCCGGACCCGCGCCTTGAGCGGGCGAGGATGGACGTGAATGGACCTCCGCGCACCGCGGGGTGGAAACGCCCCGGCCCGCCGCCTGAGAGTGGCGCGGGATGTGGCTTCCCCGCAGTAACCTTGCATCGACGAGAAGGAACGGGCGGACAAGAGAGGGGCATGCCGCCATCTGCTATCATTAATCCATCACCGTCGCCTTCCCGGTTCTTGGAAGGTGGATGCAGACGGATGCAAGCGCCGAGCGAGGAGGAAAAGACGTTGCGCCTGCGTTTCGCACCCAGCCCGACGGGTTACCTGCACGTGGGAGGGGCGCGCACCGCCCTCTACAACTGGCTGCTGGCGCGCCGCTCCGGGGGGACTTTCATCCTGCGCATCGAGGACACAGACCTCTCCCGCTCCACCGAGGAGGCCATAGAGGCCATCCTGCGCGACCTGCGCTGGCTGGGCCTGGACTGGGACGAGGGGCCCGACGCCGGGGGCGAGCACTGGCCCTACCGCCAGACCGGGCGCATGGCCCTCTACCGCGAGGCGGCGCACAGGCTCCTGGAAGGCGGGTACGCCTACCGCTGCTTCTGCTCGCCGCAGGAGCTCAGGGAAAGGCGCGAGCGGGCGCTGCAGGAGGGGCGCCCCCCCATGTACGACCGGCGCTGCCTCTCCCTGACGGAGGAGGAGGTGCGACGCCTGGCGAAGGAGGGGAGGCCCTATGCCCTGCGCTTCCGCGTTCCCGAGGGGGAGACGGTGGTGAGAGACGCCATCCGGGGAGAGATAACCTTCCGCAACCGGGAGATAGAGGACTTCGTGCTGCTGCGCAACGACGGCACCCCGACCTACAACCTCGCGGTGGTTGTGGACGACATCGACATGCGCATAAGCCACGTGGTGCGCGGGGACGACCATCTCCCCAACACCCCCAAGCAACTGTTGCTCTACCGGGCCCTGGGGGCGGAGGCCCCGGTCTTCGCACACCTGCCCATGATCGTGGGGCGGGACGGCAGGCCCCTGTCCAAGCGCCACGGCGACGTGGCGGTGGGGCACTACCGCGAGATGGGCTTTCTCCCCGAGGCCATGGTGAATTTCCTCGCGCTCCTGGGTTGGTCCCTGGACGACGCCACCACCATCATCGACCGCGATACCCTGGTGGCCAACTTCGGGCTGGAGCGGGTGACCTCCAAGCCGGCCGTGTGGGACACGGACAAGCTCTACTGGATGAACTCCCAGTACGTCATGGCCCTCGGCGACGCCGAGCTCGCGCAGGCTGTGGCGCCCTTCCTGGCGCGCGAGGGCCTGATCGCTGGGGATGACGGTGAGGCGCTGGACAAGCTGCGGCGTGCCGCCCCCCTCGTCCGCGAGAGGATGAAGGTGCTCTCCGACGCGGTGCCCCTGCTGGCCTTTCTCTTCCGCGAACCGGAGACGGAGGAGGATGCGCGCGAGCTCCTGCGCGGCGAGGAGAACAGGACGCTGCTCAAGGAGGCCGGGAAGCGCCTTCTGGAACTGGAAATATTTGACACAAAAAACATCGAGTCCCTCCTGCGCGCGCTGGCGGAGGAGATGGGCCTGAAGCCCCGCAAGGCCTTCCAGCCCATCCGGGTGGCCCTCACCGGGAGCAGGGTGAGCCCGCCCCTCTTCGAATCCATGGAGCTCCTGGGACGGGAAAAATGTTTGCAGCGCATCGCCCGTGCCCTGGACCGGGCAAGGGACGATGGGTGACCCGGGGGCGACGTTGCACCTGCCCTGTCCGGGGACGGCGGGTTTCGAACTGGTCAGCGAAGGTGCTTCCATGCTCATCGACCCTTACCTCTCGCGCCACCCCCGTTCCCTGCCTGCACGGGGTCCGCGGCCGGGGGATTTCCCCCATGACCCCGCTTTTATTGACTATGACTGGGCTTGATGATAATCTTTTTTAGGTTGACCTGCGTGAAGGTCGAGCGGCGGAAAAGGCCGCCTGCCAGCGAGAACACTCCAAGGGATGGGATTCTCACCCTGGGACGCAGAAGCCGGGAGAACCCGGGATTAGAGGAGGAGGTGAGAACCGAAGCCAGCCTCTCTATCGGCGAAGTTTCCTCTTGGTCAAGGGAAGTGAGGTGAGTCATGCCCTACGATTACGATCTGCTCATCGTCGAGATAAAGGACGGCGTTGCAACGGTGACCCTGAACCGCCCGCCCCTGAACCCCCTCAACGCCGAGCTGTTCAGCCAGATCGGCAGGTGCGCCGACGAGCTGGCGGCGGATGACCAGGTCAGGGCCGTGGTCATCACCGGCGGGGAGAAGAACTTCGCCGCGGGTGCGGACATCAAGGAGATGGTCGAGGCCAGCGCCGTGGACATCACCAAGTTCAACGTCCTGGCACAGGAGAGCTTCAGCAAGGTGGAGAACATCCCCAAGCCGGTCATCGCGGCCATCAACGGCTTCGCCCTGGGGGGAGGTTGCGAGCTGGCCATTTCCTGCGACTGGCGCTACGCGCACGAGAACGCCAAGATAGGGCAGCCGGAGATCCTTTTGGGCATCATCCCCGGCGCCGGCGGCACGCAGAGGCTGCCCCGCCTCATCGGACCCGCGAGAGCGAAGGAGATGATCTACAGCGGACGTTTCTACAGCGCACAGGAATGCCTGGAGATGGGGCTGGTGCAGAAGGTGGTCACCGGGGAGGAGTCGGTGATCGAGTACGCCCAGAAGGTCGCAGCCAGGTACGCGACCGGCCCGGCGGTGGCCCTGGCCATGGCCAAGAGGGCCATCAACAAGGGCATGGAATGCTCCATCGAGGAGGGGCTGGTCATCGAGTCGCAGGGATTCACCATCTGCTTCGCTTCGGAGGACCAGAAGATAGGTATGCGCACCTTCCTGGCCGAGGGACCCGGCAAGGCCAAGTTCGTGGGCCGTTAGGGGCGCGTACTGGATGATATAGACAGCCGGGCAGCTCAGGCCCGGAGGGCAGGAAGCGGTAACGTACGCCGAGGAGTTCGAAGAGGTAAGGAGGTTGATCGATGATCGATTTCGAACCCAGCGAAGAACAAAAAGCAGCAGTGAAAATGGCCCACGAGTTCGCCCTCAACGAGATGAGGCCCGTCGCACTCGAGTGCGACAAGACGGGTGAGATCCCCGACGAGCTCATCAAGAAGGCAGCGGCCGCGGGGCTCACCGCCATGGCCATCCCCGAGGAGTACGGCGGGGGAGGGCTTGACCAGGTGTCCGCGGCCATGGTCAGCGAGGAGCTCTTCTGGGGATGCGCCGGCATCGCCACCGCCATCGGGGCGAACAGCCTGGCCACCACCCCCATGCTCATCGCGGGCAACGAGGAGCAGAAGCACAAGTACCTGCCCCGCCTGGCGGATCCCGACAACCCCAAGTTCGCGGCCTTCTGCCTCACCGAGCCGGGAGCCGGCTCGGACGCCGCCGCCATCTCCACCACCATCGTGGAGGAGGGCGACCACTACGTCCTCAACGGGCAGAAGTGCTTCATCACCAACGGGGGCCTCGCCGACTTCTACACCGTCTTCTGCACCTTCGACAAGGAGAAGAAGTACGGCGGCATCGCGGCGGTGATCGTGGAGCGCGCCTTCGAGGGCGTGTCCATCGGCAAGCACGAGGACAAGATGGGGATCAGGGCCTCCAACACCACCGAGGTCATCTTCGACAACGTCAAGGTCCCCAAGGAGAACCTCCTGGTACCCATGGGCCAGGGCTTCTACAACGTGATGGTGACCCTGGACATGACGCGGGCCAGCGTCGCCGCCGGGGCCGTGGGCATCGCCCGCGCCGCCTTCGAGGAGGCGCTCAAGTACGCCAAGGAGAGGGTGCAGTTCGGGCGTCCCCTCATCGCCCACCAGGCCATCAACTTCATGCTGGCCGACATGGCCATGCAGATCGAGGCCGGCCGGCGCCTCTACCTGCTGGCGGCGTGGAAGGCCTATAAACTGCAGCCCTGCTCCCTGGAGTCCTCCTACGCCAAGGCCTTCTGCGGGGACATGGCCATGCGGGTGACCACCGACGCCGTGCAGATCCACGGCGGCTACGGGTACATGAAGGAGTACCTGGTGGAGAAGCTCATGCGCGACGCCAAGATCATGCAGATCTACGAGGGAACCAACCAGATCCAGCGCGTGATCATCGGCGCCAACCTCATGGGCGTCACCGACACCTTCCCCTGGGGCTGAGCGCCAACGTGACGTGCGAACGAGGGGGCGCCTGCCGGCGCCCCCTCTCGCTTCAGCAACACGGACATATCCCGGGGCCAGGGCGCGACGGTGCCCGGCGAAGACGTGTTCGTGGTCCTGCCCGGAAATGCGGACGCCCGTTTTCGTCCTCACTCGGGGATGCATCAGAGCGACACGGGCTCCCGCCCCCGGCGCCCTTAGTGTCCCCGGATATGTCTGGTAACATGGGAGATATGGCGAGGATAGGAATCACCACCACGGTACCCGTCGAGGTCATCTACGCCGCCGGGCACGTGCCGGTCGACCTCAACAACGTGTTCGTGTCCAGCCCCGCCTGCGGAGAGCTCATCGAGGAGGCCGAGCTCGCGGGGTTCCCGCGCTCCTTCTGCGCCTGGATAAAAGGGATATACGGGGCGGTGCGGCGCATGCCCGACCTGGGGGCGGTGGTGGCCGTCACGCAGGGGGACTGCTCCAACACCCATGCCCTCATGGAGACCCTGCAGTGCGAGGGCATGGAGGTCATCCCCTTCGCCTATCCCTACGAGCGCGATTACGACCTGCTGCGCGCGCAGGTCGAGGGCTTCGCGCGCCGCCTGGGGACCACCCTGGAGGAGGCGCAGGCGGAGATGCGCCGCCTGGACAGGGTGAGGAGGAAGGCCCGCCGCGTGGACGAGCTGTCCTGGAAAGAGGGCCTGGTGAGGGGCCTGGAAAACCATCTCGCCCTGGTGAGCTGCAGCGATTTCGAGGGGGACCCGGAGGGGTTCGCAACGAAGCTGGACCTGTTGCTGGAGGAGGTCGCGAAGAGGAGGCGGGACGAGGGTTTCAGGCGCGCCGAAGACATGGTGCGCCTGGGCTACGTGGGCGTCCCCCCCATGGCCCCCGAGCTCTACGAATACCTGGAATCGCTGGGGGCGAGGGTGGTCTACAACGAGACGCAGAGGCAGTTCAGCCTGCCCTTCGACACGGGGGACCTGGTGGAGAAGTACCGCCGCTACAGCTATCCTTATTCCATATTTTACCGTTTGAGGGACATAAGGCGCGAGGCGGCACGCCGCCGCCTGCGGGGGCTGATACATTACGTGCAGAGCTTCTGTTTCCGGCAGGTCGAGGACATCATCCTGCGCCGCTCGCTCGACCTGCCCATGCTCACCCTGGAGATGGACCGCTCCTCCCGCCTCGACGCCCGCACCAGGATGCGCCTCGAGAACTTCGTCTCCGTGCTGAGGAAGGATAGAGGCTGATGGACGTGCGTTACGGGGTGGACCTGGGCAGCCGCCGCGTGAAGGTCGCCGCAGAACAGGATGGCGGCGGCTACCGTTACCTGGGGCCCTTCGACACCGCCGCCTTTTATCGTGATCACGTGGAACCCGGCGGGGGAGGCGGCACCCTTCTATACGGGGGATTGGGCATGGAGGAGGGTCTGCCCCTGGCGGTGACGGGTTACGGGCGCGCGCGCCTGGGCGGGGGAGCGCTTGCCGTGCCCGAGCTGGAGGCGGTGGTGGCGGGAGTCCGTGAGCTCACCGGGCTGCGGGACGCCGTGATCCTCGACGTGGGAGGCCAGGATTCCAAGGCGCTGCTCATGAAGGACGGGCGGCTGGCTGACTTCGCCGCCAACGACCGTTGCGCCGCCTCCTCGGGGCGCTTCATGGAGAACATGTGCGCCGCACTGGGCATGAGCCTGGAGGAGCTGGGCGGGCACTGGGAGGACCCCGTGGAGCTCTCTTCCACCTGCGCCATCTTCGGGGAGAGCGAGCTGGTGGGCCTGCTGGGGGAGGGGGTGCCCAGGGAGCGCCTGGCGGCGGGCGTGAACCACGCCATACTGCGCCGCCTCCTACCGCTCCTCGCGCGCTTCCCCGCGGCTTCCCTGGTCCTCACCGGCGGGGTGGCGTACAATAATGCCCTGCGCAGGCTCATCGGGGAGAGGCTGGGGACGGAGCCCCTGGTCCCCCACCCCCCCGATTTCGTGGCCGCCGTGGGGTGCTGCCGCCTGGGGGCGCGCGTGGAGGAGGGCGATGATGGAAGAATTTGAGATCTCGGCCGCCGTGCACTTCGACGCCGCGCACCGCCTGCCCGGGTATCACGGGCCCTGCGCCCGCCTGCACGGCCACCGCTGGCGGGTGGAGGCGGCGGTGGCGGGCGAGCGGTTGGACGATACGGGCATCCTCGTCGACTTCATGAAAGTCAAGGAATGGCTGCAGGATATCGTCTCCGCCTTCGACCACCGCTGCCTCAACGAGGTGGAGCCCTTCACGGCGATGGCGCCCACCTCGGAGAACCTGGCCCGCCACGTCTACGGCGAGCTGGCGAGGAGGATGGGCGAGCGGGCGGGGGCGGTGCGGCTTTCCTGGGTGAGCGTATCCGAGTCCCCGGACACGCGCGTGGTCTACCGGGAGGCATAGCCCGCGCCGCGTGCAGCGGGGAAGGTGCGGCTCACCGCGGAACCTTGAGGCGGTGTTGGGGCATGGAGGCATCGCGGGACATGCGGAGGAAAAAGTCGGAAAACCTGGTGCTCCTTTCCGGGGGCCTGGACTCCGCCGTGAATCTTCTCATGGCTCTGCGCCGTGGCGGGGTGGGGCTTGCCGTCACCGTGGACTACGGCCAGAGGGCGGCGCGGCGCGAGGTGGAAAGGGCGTCCGCGCTGTGCGCGGTGCACGGGGTCCGACACGAGGTGATCGCGGCGAAGTGGCTGGGTAAATATTCCAGGGACGCCCTGACCACGCCGGGGGTCGCTTTTACGGGCGTGGCGGCGGGGACGGAAGGGGCAGGGGACGGTGAGCCCACAACGGCGCGGGACGATGCATCATTGCACGCGCTCTGGGTCCCCAACCGCAACGGCCTGCTGGCCAACGTGGGCGCCTGCCTGGCGGAGGCGCTGGGGATGAGGTACGTGGTCATGGGCCTCAACGCGGAGGAGGGCGCCGTCTTCCCGGACAACTCCCCCGCTTTCATAAGGGAGATGAACCGCGCCTTTTCCTATTCCACGCTCTCCAGGGTGCGCCTGAGGAGTTTTACCAAGAACATGAATAAAATGGAAATAATGGCAGAGGCCCTCGCCTGCGGACTCGATTTTCGCTACCTTTGGTCGTGCTATAATGAGGGGGAATTGATGTGCGGTTCCTGCCCCTCCTGCGCACGGCTTCTCGCAGCCGCCGAGGGGTTGGGGGTGAGGGATAGGCTGAAGGGATATTTCGGGAGCGGGCGCTCGCCGCAAGGGGACGCCGGTCAAAGGGGAGAGATTCCATGAAGGGTAAATACATCAAGGGTAGAAGCATCACCTACGACGGCTCGCAGCTGCGTTCCCATTACGCCTATACCGAGCACGACGTGCAGGGCGACTCCGTGGTCGCTTTCCGCGGACCCTGCCGGGTGGGGGTGGACGATCTCGTGGACCTGGAGGACCGCAAGAAGAAGGCCGAGATCTACAGCGAGGAGATGGCCCATTTCATAGTGGAGCTCTTCGGGCGCGACCTTGACCTGACCCTGGCCATTCAGCGCCTCCTCCTCTGCGTGATCAAGGACGTCATCGAGGAGCTGAAACCGGAGCTCTTCATCAACCGCCGCGGCGATGACCTCTACATAGAGGTGGAGGTGGACGAGGGCGAGGAGGAGAACCGCAAGCTGACGGTGAGCGTGGCCACCGCCAGCCCCGTGTCCACGCTCATCCATACGGGCATCAACATCTCCAGCCGCAACACTCCCGTGCCCACCCTGGGGCTTGACGACCTGGAGATCCCTGTGGACGATTTCATCCTCAAGGTCCTGCAGGGGTTCATAAACGAGATGAAGGGGATGGAGCTCGCGCGCTGCAAGGTGCGCGCCGTCACCTGAAGAGCGGTCGTGTCCTTCCGGCTTACGCTCCCGCGCACCGCGTACCCGCCTCGCGGGGCATGCGCCCCCGGCCGACGCGGGCGGGGGCGGCCCGCGCCGTCGCCGTGCGGGATAAGCTGTCGCGCGCGCGGGGGGAAAGCGGTGGTGTGCCTGTGAACGTCTGCGAGGTATTCCCGTCCTTCCAGGGCGAGGGCGTGCTTGCCGGGGTCCCGCAGGTCTTTCTGAGGCTGGGAGGGTGCAACCTCGACTGTTCGTATTGCGACACGCCCTGGGCGAGGGCGGAGTCGGACACGTGTCGCGTGTACGGATGGGAAGGGCTCCTGGAAACAGTTACCAACCCGCTGGATGCGCGGCTCCTCGCCGAGCGGGTCGCGGCGTTATGGGAAAGCGGCATGCACTCGCTGAGCCTCACCGGCGGCGAACCGCTCCTGCAGGCAGAAGGGCTGGCGGAGCTGCTGCCCGTGCTGCGCCGCCGGGGCATGCCCGTCTACCTAGAGAGCAACGGCACCCTTCCGGAGAAGCTGGCCGCACTGCTGGAATGGGTGGACTGGATCGCCATGGACCTCAAGCTGCCGTATTCCCAGGGCGGGAAAGACTACCTGGAAGCGCAGCGGGATTTCCTGCGCCTGGCCTCCTCGCGGCGCTTGTTCCTCAAGGTGGTCATAGAGGAGGGTACCCCCGCCGGAGAGCTGGAACGTTTCCTGCGCGTCATGGCGGGGGTGGCGGAAGGCGTGCCGCTGGTGCTGCAGCCGGTATCCCTCCCCCTACGGGATACGGCGCGGGGGCCTGGCACATGGGGCGGCGGGAAGGAAGCGCCGGCTGGCGAGGGCCGGGGCGAAGGTTGCGCGGGAGGCGCGCAGCCGCCCGCAGCGGTTGCGCGGGACAGGGTGGGAATAAGCGCGGAGCGCGCGGCCGCCTTCCTCCGCATCGCCTCCGCCCATTTCCGTGATGTCCGGGTCATCCCCCAGCTGCATCGCGCCTGGGGGATAAGGTAGGCGACCGTGCACCCCTTAAAAGCTCCGCACGTCGGCCGTTCCCGCGCGCCCGCACGGCTCATGGGACGCCGGCCCGCCGTGTGCTATATTCATGCCGGATTCGGAAAGGCGAGGTGATCTCGGATGGCACTCGACCACGCGCCGGAGGACCTGAAGAGGGCGCGCGAGAAGGCGGCGAGGGAGTTCAGGCTCCTGGACCCGTCCTGGATGGCTTCACGCTCGGGGACCTTCTATTCCTACCCGCGGCGCACCTTCTTCGTCCCCTTCTTCGGCGAGCCGTACTCCGTCTCCTACCCGGAAGGCACGGTGGCGCGCGGAAACGGCAGCCCCGCGGGGGCGCGGGAGGCGCTCATCGTCGTGCATTACCTCGTGAACGCGGACGGCACGCCGGTGCAGGGAAGGTGGGTGGCCTACCGCGACCTTCCCGGGGCGCGTTACCACGAGCCTGCCTTCGTGGCCGAGGTGGAGAACCCCCTCTCCCGCGGTTTGGCGGGGCGGCGGGAGGAGCTGCGGGGATGGGCGGAGGAGAACGCCGAGGCCGTGGACCTTCCCGGGGACGTGGCAGCGGCCTGGTACGTGCTGCCGCGCGTGCCGCTGCTGCTCGTCTTCAACGACGGGGACGAGGAATTCCCGGCGAGCGCGCGCGTTTTCTTCGACGCGAGCGCGCCGCATTACCTGCCCACCGAGGACCTCTCCGTGCTGGCGGAGCTCGCGGCGCTGCGCCTGCTCGAGGAGACCGGAGCCCTGGGCGCGGGGCATTAAAAGCGCGGCAGGCGTCCGTGAGCGGGCCGGAACGGCGCCCGCCCGTTGTTCCATACGCGCCTCATAGTTTAATATTAGGTGCAAAGCGGCGAGGAGAGGAAGGAAGAAGGAGGTAACTACGCGCAGCGGATAGGAGGGGCCTGGCGCCGCTGTGACGTGGAAGAGGAGACAATGCTCAGGGTACTGGTTCTCAACGCGTCCTATCAGCCCTTGAACCTCGTTAACTTGAGACGGGCGGTGGTGCTGGTTCTCAAGAACAAGGCGGAGGTCATCGAGGAGGGTGACGGGGTCCTGCATTCCGAGAGGCTCGAGATGCCTTTTCCTTCCGTGATACGCCTGGTCTATTACGTCAACGTCCCCTACAGGACGGTTTCCCTCAACCGCAGGGCCGTGTTCGCGCGCGACAACCACACCTGCCAGTACTGCGGGGGCAGGGCGGAGAGCATCGACCACGTCGTCCCGCGCAGTCGCGGGGGAGAGCACAGCTGGGAAAACGTGGTAGCGGCCTGCAGGAGGTGCAACACGCGCAAGATGAACCGGCTGCCCGCGGAGGCGGGATTGAAGCTGCTGCGCAAGCCCAGCGAACCCCGCGACCACGTGTGGTTCCTCAGCCTGGCGGGCGAGATACACCCCACCTGGGAACCGTACCTGGAAACGGCCATGGTGGGATGAGCCGGGACAGCTTCAGCTACCAGGATCTGGTAAGGAAGATCCGCGACGACATCGTGCACGTGGATATCCCCATCCCGCACGTGCTCCGCAACGTAAACCTCTACCTTTTCCTGGGGAAGGAGCCCGCCCTCATCGACGCCGGTCCCTACCACCCCGTCATGGCGGAGATCGTGGAGGGCGCCCTGCGGGCGGCGGGAATGCGCGAGTTGCACCACCTTTACCTCACCCACTCCCATATCGACCATTTCGGCAATGCGGCGAGGATCAGGAGCTTGACGGGGGCGCGCGTGGTCGCGCACCGCGCCGAAAGCCCCCGCATCGAGAGGGCGCGCGAGAGGCTGCGCCGGGAATACGCCTGCTACGCGTCCATGAACCCGCTCATGGGTTTTCCGGAGGACGTGGCGCAGGCCATATTCGGGCTCGCGCACCGCTGGATCGAGCTGTCGGAACCCTGTCCCCTGGACGGCAGGCTGCGCGGCGGCGAGACGGTGGTGGCGGGTGACCGTCGCCTGGAGGTCATCCACACCCCTGGACATACCGCGGGCCACGTCTGCTTCTACGAGAGGGAGGAGGGGATACTCTTCTCCGGCGACCACCTCATGCGCTCCATCACCCCCAACCCGGAGCTCTACTGCCCACCGCGCAGGGGCCATGTCACCGGCCTCTCCCAGTTCATGGAGTCCCTCGAGCTCCTGAAGGGATACGAGGTGAAGGAGGCGTATCCGGGGCACGGCCAGCCCATCAGGCAGGTGCGGAGGCGCATCGACTTCAACCTGCTGCACCACCGCCGCAGGCTGGAGAAGACGGCGGAGGCGGTGGACGAGGGATGCAGCACCGTCTGGCAGGTGGCCCTGCGCCTTTTTCCCCAGGTGCGGAACAAGCCCCCGGACATCGATCATTTCCTTGCCCTGAAGGAGGCGCTGGGGCACCTGCTCATCCTCGAGGAACGGGGGGAGGTGCGCAGGACGGAGGGGGAGGGGGGCGAGTGGCGTTTTCTGCCCGCGGAGGAGAGTAAGCGGGGGTAGTCCCCGGGGGGAGCGGGTTGCCCCGCGGCGGGAAGTCCCCCGAGCGAGGGGACGGGGAAGGGGAAGGAAAGGCGCGGACGGCACCCGCGGGCTTCCACGGCCCGGGCCACCAAGCCTGCGCGGCAAGGCGGGTGAGGGACGGAGCGCGAAAAGGCCCCGCGCCGCGGGAAGCACCGTCGCGCGGGAGGATTGCTTCCGGAAAGGCCTCTCGCACGGCGTCTCGCGACATGACTTGCGTTGAAAAGCCCCGGGGGCCTTGTTAATATGTAGGTGTCGCTCAGGGCTTACCGGTGCCCTTGTAGCTCAGTGGATAGAGCAGTGGCCTCCGGAGCCACGTGCGGGAGTTCGAATCTCCCCAAGGGCGCCATTTTTTCGAGGGGCGCGATTTGTCCGAAACGACGCGGTGCTTCAACTGCAGCAAGGAGGTACCCCTGGGGGTCGAGAGGTGCCCGGTCTGCGGTTTCTCCTTTCTTGGCGGCCGCATCGAGGCCATCAAGGAGGCGACTGAACTGAACTCCCAGGCCCAGCTCCTCGATTCCAGGGGAAAGTTCGACGAGTCCGTCCCCCTTTACCGCAAGGCCGTGGAGCTCTACCCCGAGTTCGTGGTGGCCTGGTACAACCTGGGAATCGCGCTGGGGAAGCTGTCGCGGCACGAGGAGGCGATGGAAGCCCTCGGCCGGGCCATCGCCTTGAAGCAGGATTTCGCGGCGGCCTACGCGGCGCGAGGAGACGTGCGCGCCTCGGCGGGCGATTACGACGGCGCGGTCAGCGACTATTCCATGGCCCTGGAGCTCTATCCGGACTACGCGCAGGCCTATTACAGGCGGGCCCTCGCCTGGATGGAGATGAAAAAGACGGAGGAGGCGTGCCAGGACCTGGAGGACTATCTCTTCTACAAGCCGCATGACGCGCGTGCGCGAAGGCGACTCGAGAGATTGAAGGGAGGAGCGTGATGCCGGTGGCCGACCTGGAGGGTTTCAGGGCGCTCTGTGAGCCCAAGAAGGAATGCGAGTTCATGATCTGGACGGTGGGCGGGCATTATTTCCGCGGCACGCTGGACGAGGTCGACGAGCGCGGTTTCCTGGTCCTCAAGGACGTTAGCTGTACCCTGGCGGGGGAGAGGCAGGAGCGCGAAGCGGTCCACGTGGCCGTGCACGCCATCGATGCCTTTTCCTGGGAATAGGCCGCCCCGCCACCGCCTGGCGGGCCGCCTTGGGGGCACGTTGCCCTATCCCCTCTTGAGCTGCACGAAGTTCAGCTGCAGGTTGGCCAGGACGCCGCGAAACGGCCTCAGGCCCTCCTCGGCGATCTTCCCCTCCGCGCCCTTGACCATCGCCTCGAGGATGTCGATGGCCAGCCGCGCCTGGTCCAGGTCTCGGTACTTGAGGTTCACGCTCTCGGGCAGGCCCATCTTCAGGTAACCCATGCTGGCCATCTGGTTCATCATGGTCAGCACCACATCGGCCACCGTGACCCGCTCCAGGCTCTCCTCCAGGAGACGGTGGAATTCCTCCTCGCTTACCTCGCGCTCCTCGCGCGCCTCGACGCGCTCCTCGCGCGTGCCGGGCGCGGAGTCCTCCGCCGTCCCGCCCGCGGCGGGCTTTTCCCGCTCCTCCGCTTTCGTCGCGGCCTGCGCGCGGGTCGCCGCACGTTTTCCCGTGCCGGTCTCCTCCCGGGTGGCCTTGCCCTTATCGCGCGCCGCGTCTTTGCCCGCCGCCTTCTTGCCGGCGCCCTCCCGCGGCTTTTCTCCCGTCGTGGCGGCCTTGCCGGTCCGGGGCTTGCGCGGCGCCTTTTCCTCCTTTTCCGCCATGGCGACCTCCTTTCCGGGATTTCGACTCACGCCGTTTCGCGCGAAAACGGCAACGTACCGGTATGGGGCGGAACGAACGGGTTGATGTCCGCCCTTCCTTCCCCTGTTGCCTTATTGTATATTTTACATGAGGAAATATGCCGTATGCGCAGCCGCAGGGCCTGTCCCGAAGCCGCAGCGCAGGTTGACAACCGCATAAGCTCCATGTAGGGGTGCTCCCGAGCGGGGGCTGAGAGCATACCCTCGGAACCTGACCTGGGTAATGCCAGCGTAGGGAACATGGTCGATTCGTGACGATCGATTGTTTTCGCGGCGCCGCCCGGTCGGGCGGCGCTTTTTATGCGGGAAGGTCCGCTCCGGCGAGGAGGAAACGGAGGTAGGAAAGGTGTCACTGGAAGAGACGGCGATAACGGCGTGCATCACGCGCTCCTTCTGCGAGGACTTCCTGGCCGACCTGGAGCTCGACGTGGCCGTCGCGGGCGCGGGGCCCTCGGGGATAACCGCCGCGCGCTACCTGGCACGGGCGGGCGCGAAGACCGCCGTGTTCGAGAGGAACCTCTACGTGGGAGGTGGGATGTGGGGAGGAGGCATGCTCTTCCCGCGCATCGTGGTGCAGGAGGAGGCGAAGCCCCTGCTGGATGAGGTGGGAGTGCGCCTGCGGGAGGCCGCGCCTGGACTCTACGTGGCCGACTCCGTGGAAGCCGTGTCGTGCTGCGCCGCCGCGGCACTGCGGGCGGGAGCCCGCATCTGGGTGGGCATGGGCGTGGAGGACCTGGTTCTCAGGGAGGACCACCGCGTGTGCGGCGTGGTGCTCAACTGGATGGCGGTGGAGAGGGCGGGGCTGCACGTGGACCCCATGGCGCTGCGCGCGCGCCTGGTCATCGACGCCACCGGCCACGACGCGGAGGTATGCCGTACCCTAACGCGCAAGGTGCCCGGGCTGCGCCTTCCCACGCCGGACGGTTCCGTGGTGGGGGAGATGCCCATGTGGGCGGAGAAGGGCGAAGGTTCCCTGGTGGAGAACACGAGGGAGGTGCATCCCGGGCTCATCGTGGCCGGCATGACGGCGAACGCCGTCTTCGGCTCGTACCGCATGGGGGCCGTCTTCGGGGGGATGCTCCTTTCCGGGAAGAGGGCCGCGGAACTGGCCCTGGAATCACTGGGGTGAGGATGGCGGGACGACTGCGCCTGGGAGTCTACGTTATAACCCTCGCCGACGCGGGGCGGGGCAGGGGACACGTGGACGTTGCCCGCGCCGCCCTGGCGGGAGGCGCGGACGCCCTGCAACTGCGGGACAAGGCGCTGGATGGGGGCGCGCTCTACCGCCTCGCCCTGGAGGTCCGCGGTGCGGTGGAGGAGAGCGGCGCCGACTGCCTTTTCCTGGTGAACGACCGCGTGGACGTGGCCGTCGCCGCGGGGGCGGACGGCGTCCACCTGGGCCAGGAGGACCTCCCTGCCCCCGCCGCCAGGGCCCTGCTGGGAGAGGGATTGATACTGGGCATCTCGGCGGGCACGGTTGCGGAGGCGGTGAGGGCGGAGAGGGAGGGCGCCGATTACCTCGGCGTGGGCCCGGTCTTCCCCACCCCCAGCAAGGCCGACGCCGGCGAGCCGATAGGGCTGGAGGGCCTGCGCAGGATCAGGGACGCCGTGGCTTTGCCCCTGGTAGCCATAGGGGGCATAGACGAGGGGAAGGTGGAGGCCGTCTTCGCGGCCGGGGCGGACGGGGTGGCGGTGATCTCGGCCGTCGCCTCCGCCGCGGACATGGAGGCCGCGGTCAGGCGGCTGCGCAGGGCCGTGGACTCCTGCAGGAAATGAGCGGGGCCCGACCCCCGTGCATGTTCGGATGACGTCCGGGAGGGACGGATATGGAAAGAAAAACGGTGATGGAGGAGCTGAGGAGGGGGATACTGCCGCCCTGCGTGGCGGATGCCGCTTCCCTGGAAGGACTTTCCAGTGAGGACGTGGCGGAGGCGGTAGCCGCCGGGACGGCGGTGGTCCCCTGCAGTGTCGCGCGCAGAATGGAGAGGCCGTGCGTCATCGGGGGAGGTTCGCGCACCAAGGTAAACGCGAACATCGGGACCTCGAGCGACTATGCCGGGGTCGACGAGGAGCTGGCCAAGCTGCGCGCTGCGGTGGAGGCGGGCACCGACGCGGTGATGGACCTATCCACGGGCGGGCCCATAGACAGGGTGCGGGAGGCGGTGGTGGCTGCCTCGCCCGTGCCGGTGGGGACGGTGCCCATCTACCAGGCGGCGGTGCGCGCGCAGGAGGAAAAGGGCAGCATCGTGGCCATGAGTGAAGAGGACATGTTCCGCGCCATAGAGGACCACTGCGCGTCGGGGGTCGACTTCATCACCGTGCACTGCGGGGTGACCGCGGGGGTGCTCGAGACCCTGAAATCCAACCCCAGGGTGGCGGACATCGTCAGCCGCGGCGGCGCTTTCCTGGCGGGGTGGATCCTGCATAACGGGAAGGAGAACCCGCTTTACGAGCGATTCGACCGCCTGCTCGAGCTTGCCCGCAGGTACGAGGTGACGCTGTCCCTGGGCGACGGCCTGCGACCGGGTTGCATCGAGGACGCCACGGACCCCGCGCAGGTTGCCGAGCTGGTGGTGCTGGGCGGCCTGGTGAAGCGCTGCCGCGAGGCGGGGGTGCAGTGCATGGTGGAGGGACCGGGGCACATACCCCTGCACCAGGTGGAAGCCAACGTGAGGCTGGCGAAAGGCATAACCGGGGGCGCCCCCTTCTACGTGCTGGGGCCCCTGGTCACCGACGTCGCGGCGGGATACGACCACGTGGCGGCGGCCATAGGGGGAGCGCTGGCCGCGATGGCGGGCGCCGATTTCCTCTGTTACGTCACGCCCCGCGAGCACCTGGGGCTTCCCACCGCGGAGGACGTGAGGGAGGGGGTCATAGTGACCAGGATCGCCGGGCACGCGGCGGATATCGCGCGCGGGATCCCGGCGGCCCGCGAATGGGACCTGCGCATGAGCCGGGCACGCAAGGCGCTGGACTGGGAGGGACAGCTGGGCATGGCCCTGGACCCGCGCAAGGCGCGCCGCCTCTTCGGCGAGCGCCAGGTGGAGGGCGAGAAGGCCTGCACCATGTGCGGAGATTTCTGCGCCATGCGCTTCATCTCGGAGTACCTGGGGCGCGAGGAGGTGCCGGCCTGCGGGTGAGCGCGGGGGAACGAGAGGAGCCGGGTTGGCGCGGAGGCCAGGGCGAGGCGAGGAGGTAACGTTGCGCGTCTCGGATGCGGGGGAATTCGGGCTCATCGCCATCCTGCGCGGGATGCTGGGCGAGGGGGCCGGCGACCTCCTGCGCGGCGTGGGTGACGATGCCGCGGTCATCCGCGGCCCCGGCGGGGCCCTGTGGGCATACACCGCCGATGCCCTGGTGGAGGGGGTGCACTTCGACCTCTCCTATACCTCGTGGCACTCCCTGGGCTACCGGGCGCTGGCGGCGAACCTCTCCGACCTGGCCTCCATGGGGGGATGCGGAAGCTCCTATGCGCTGGTGGTGCTGGGCCTGCGGGAAGAGGTGGAGACGGAGTCGGTGGAGGAGATGTACCGCGGCATGCTGGAGTGCGGAGACGCCTTCGCGTGCCGCCTGGCGGGAGGGGATATAGTGCGCTCGGCCGGGGGGTTGTTCGTTTCGATATCACTGGTGGGCAGCCTGGAGGGCGGGCGTTACCTGGCGAGGGGAAACGCGCGGCCGGGTGAGCTGGTCCTGGTCACCGGGTCACTCGGAGATTCCAGTATCGG
Source organism: Actinomycetota bacterium (assembly GCA_014360655.1). Classification (NCBI taxonomy): domain Bacteria; kingdom Bacillati; phylum Actinomycetota; species Actinomycetota bacterium. Next base: position 94,628 of record JACIXC010000002.1, read on the forward strand.
CCTGGAATGGCTGAGGAGGGGAGGGGAGGCGGGACATCCCTGCGCCGCGCGGCACCTTTACCCGCGTCCCCGCCTGGAGGAGGGCAGGCTCGCTATGCGGATGGGTGCCACCGCCGCCATAGACGTGAGCGACGGCCTGCTGCGCGACCTGGGGCACATCTGCGAGGAGAGCGGGGTGGGCGCCGAGGTCTATCTCGAGGAGATCCCCGTCTCACGGGAGGCGAGGGAGCTGGCGCGGGAGTTGGGGACGGATCACCTGGGAGCAGCCCTGCACGGCGGCGAGGACTACGAGCTCGTCATCACGGCGGGCGATGAGAGCGCGCGTGAGATGGCGGAGCGGCTGCCGGCGTCGATAATCGGCAGGGTGACGGAGGGCGGCGGGGTCACCGTCCTGGACGGGGAGGGAAGGCGGGTGGAGGTCTCCCGCCTCGGCTACGAGCATTTCGGGCGGGGATGAGGCGCGGCGGGAAGGTCGCCCCTGCACGGTCCTTCATGGGAATAATTTCCATAATGGCGCGGGGGAGGGATGGAGAAACGGGCACGGCGCGGGGAGGACCGTGCGTGGCTTGACGGGCGGCAGGAGGTCATGCGGGGGAACAGGATGTCCGGGAAGAAGAGCTGGCCGGTGGCGCTCACCGTGGGGGGTTCCGATTCCGGGGGCGGGGCGGGCATACAGGCCGACCTCAAGACCTTCTTCTCCCTCGGCGTGCACGGGGCGTGCGCCCTTACCAGCGTGACCTCGCAGAACACGCTGGGGGTGGTTTCCCGCTTCGATCTTCCCGCGCAGGTGGTGATCTCCCAGGTGGAAGCCGTGATGGACGACATGGCGGTGGCGGCGGTGAAGACGGGCATGCTGGCCACCGCCGCCGTGGTGAAAGCGCTCGCCGCCTTCCTCGCGGAGAGAGGGGTGCGGAACCTGGTGGTCGATCCCGTGGTGCTCTCCTCCAGCGGGCAGCGGTTGCTGGACGCGGAGGCCGTCGCGGTGATGGCGGGGTCGTTGCTCCCACTCGCCGCCGTTTTCACGCCCAACCTGTACGAGGCATCGCTCTTCTGTGGCGAGGAGATAAGGGGCGTGGAAGGGATGAGGAAAGCGGCCCGGAAACTCCTCGCCCTGGGGCCGACCTGCGTGGTGGTGAAGGGCGGACACCTGGCCGGCAAGGAGGCCACCGACATATTCTATGACGGGAAGGAGATGCTCGCGCTCTCTTCGCCGCGGGTGGAGACGGAGGACGATCACGGCACCGGCTGCGTCTTCTCGGCGGCCATAGCGGCGCGCCTCGCGCGGGGAGAGGGGTTCACGTGCGCGGTACGGGGGGCCAAGCGGGACGTGACGGCGGCGCTGCGCAGCTCCCTGCGCCTGGGGGCGGGGAGGGGAGCGGTGAACCCCCTCTCCCGCGGGCGATGAGACGGGCGTGATATGGAACCGGCCCACGGCCGTTGCTATCCTATCATGTGGGCGGCGACATGCATGTGGGCGGCGACATGCGGGCGCCGAAGCCAGACAGGGAGGATTGACGCAGGCGGGAAACGCCTGGTTGAACAAGGCGGAGGCACGGGAAAGGCTCGCTTCGGGGAAGGAGGTTGCCGAGATGAGGATCGGGCTGGTCAGCGATACGCACGGTGACCCGGCTTCCTGGCGCATGGCCATGCGGGTCCTGAGCGGATGCGAACTCATCCTCCACGCGGGGGACCACCTCTACCACGGGGCCTTCAACCCGGTGCTGCCCACCTACGACCCGCAGGAGATGGCGCGGGAGTTCAACGAATGCCCCATCCCCGTGCTGCACGCGCGGGGGAATTGCGACTCGGACGTGGACCAGCTGGCCCTGCGGGACCCCATCCTGTCGCCTTACGTGATATGCCGCCTGGAGGGGCTGAACATCATGCTCACCCACGGCGACGCCATGGGCGAGCCGGAGCTGGTGGATTTGGCACGAAGGTACGGGATGCGTCTTCTCGTGCGCGGCCACACCCACGTGCACGGCATATGGGAACACGGCGACCTCCTCGTCTGCAATCCGGGGAGCCCGTCCCTGCCCAAGGGCGACGGCGTTCCCTCGGTGGGTATCCTGGAAGACGACACCGTGAGGCTCTACGATATCAGGAGCGGCGAGGCCATACAGGCCGGGTCCCTGCCCTGACGGGAACTCCCCCGACGGGCGGGAGCGGCGGGACGCGGGCGGAGAGCAACCGCGTGATGCACGTTTCTATTGACGCGGCGGCGGGAGAGGGTGTGGGCGCCGCGGAGCGCAGTGGACCGGACCCGTAAAAGGGAAAGGCGCGGCCGCGATAGAATATAGGATACGCGGAGGGAAAAGGACGTTCGCGAAAGGTATCGAGAAGGAAGGCATTTTCGTCACAGGAGGTACGAGAGATGAAAAAGGCGTTGCTGATCGGTCTGGTTGTCGTCCTCACGCTCGCTCTCGTCGCCGCGGTCGCCGGGTGCGGCGACAAGAACAAGGACACCGCCAAGCAGTACATGAGGGAGGGAGACGGTTACTACGAGGAAGCCAAGGTGACGTGGAGCGACATGGAGAACAAGCAGACGGAGCTGGCGGGCAAGGCGATGCAGGGCGATTTTTCCGCCTTTACCGGGGAAGCCGGCGCGGCCCTGCAGAAGGAGATCGAGACCACACTGGCCGGGATCAATGACAAGCTGGATGAAGCCGCCGCGTCCTACAAGAAGATCACCGGTCTCGAGGGGGTACAGGACTACAAGGAGTACGCCTCCGTTATGATCGATGCCGTGGAGGTCAGGCAGAGCATGGTGGATGCCGCCAAGGCCCTCATCGTGGAGATGAGCGAGGCCTTCGCGGCGGTCGCCCAGGGAAAGGACGTCGACCTCATCTCCATGCTCATGGGAAGCGAGAACATGAAGAAGGTCGACGAGCTGGCGGCCGAACTTACGAAGCTGGAGAAGGAAGCGGAAAAGATCAAGAAGGATAAGAACCTGGTATAGCCCTCGCGCGGCACGCGGGATGGCGAGGGCCCGGTCATCACGCGGAGCAGCAGGCTCGAAACCGACCATGGTCGCGTAGGGACCGTGGCGGCGAAGGAAGCGGACTCCCCCGTGCGGAGGCAGCGAAACACGAGGGGAGAGGGGCGCGCTCGCCCCGGTGAAGGTGGCTGCAGCGGCGGGCTTCCGCCGCTGCTCGACTTCTTGGGAGGCGGACCGCGGTGCCAGCCATAGAGGTCGACCCGGAGTTGCTGCGGGAATTCGAGCTCGGGCTGCAGCCGAGCCGGCCGGAAAGGAGCGCCATCCCGGCGCGCATACTGGGATACGGCGAGATAAGCACCGTCTTCGAGATAGCGCGCGGGGACCTGGAGGGTATAGCGTGCAAGCGGCTGCCGATATTCCGCGACCGGCGTGAAATAGAGGAATACGAGCGCATATACGTGGAGTACAACCGCCTCCTGGAGGAAGAGATCGGGCTCAAGCTTCCCCCGCACGGTTACGCTGAGACGACGGGAAAGGGAGGACGACCCGTTTTCTTCATATTGCAGGAACGCGTGCCGTCGTCTTCCATCGGCAACAACGCCATAGCTTTCCTCGACGCAGGGGGAGTCTCGGAGCTCGTACTGCTCGTCTTGCGCGAGTTGCGCAAGGTCTGGGATTACAACCTCAGGCAGAAGGAGTTCGAGGTAGCCATAGACGGACAGATATCCAACTGGTCCGTCGCGGGGTTCGACCCCGGCAACCCGCGCCTGGAGGAGGGGCAGGTCCTGTATTACCTGGATACCAGCACCCCGCTTTTCAGGGTGGCGGGGACGGAACAGCTCGACCCGGAGCTTTTCCTGCGCAGCGCGCCTTCTTTCCTGGTGTGGATAATAAGGCTGGCCTTCCTCGGGGACGTCATGACCCGTTACTACCGGCCCCGCCTGGTGGCGACGGACCTGGTGGCCAACTTCTACAAGGAAGGCAGGGCGGACCTGGTACCCCGCCTGGTGGAGACCGTGAACCATTTCTTCCTGCGGGAGGCGCCCCACCTCGGGGTGGAGCCCCTCAGCGTGAAGGAGGTGTCTTCCTATTATCGAGAGGACGCCCTCATATGGTCGCTCTACCTCTATATGCGCAGGCTGGACCGCTTTCTGCGCGGCACGGTCCTGCGGCGCGAATATCCCTACATCCTGCCCGGGAGGATAAGGCGCCGCCGGTGAGGCCTCGCTGCGCGGTCGCGGCCCCGGCGGCAGGGCGGAGGAGGGCTTGGTCATAGTGATGTCTGGCGGTGATGCGGCGAGGAAGGAAGGGGACTTAGCGGCAGCTTGGGGGTGTGACCATGAAGTTCATCGGGCGTGACGGTAAGGAGACCGTGATCGAGAGGTTCGCCAGGCACGTCTCCAGCGGGAAAGCGAGGTTCTTCCGCCAGGTGGGAATAGATTTCATCTTCGCGCGCCGCGAGGGGATATACGTGTGGGACCTTGACGGAGAGCGCCTGATCAACTGCCACTGCAACGGCGGCGTCTTCAACCTCGGGCACCGTCACCCGCGTATAGTGGCCGCGCTGCGGGACGCGCTGGAGGAGCTGGACATCGGCAATCACCACCTCATAAGCGAGCACCGGGCCCTGCTGGCGGAAAAGCTCGCCTCCCTCTCGCCCGGCGACCTCAACCGCGTCATCTTCGGCGTGGGAGGGGGCGAGGCGGTGGACACGGCCATCAAGCTGGCGCGCGGCCACACCCGCAGGCCGGGGATCATCTCCGCGGTGGGCGGCTACCACGGGCACACGGGGTTCGCGCTGGCCACGGGGGATGACAAGTACAGCGAGCCGTTCGCTCCCCTGCCGCCCGCCTTTTACAAGGTGCCCTTCGGCGACCTTTCCGCGCTCGAGGAATGCATGGGCGAGGACGTGGCGGGGGTGATATTCGAGGCCATACCCGCGACCCTGGGCATCGTGATCCCGCCCGAGGGTTATTTCGCGGGCGTGCGCGAGCTGTGCGACCGCTACGGGGCGGTTATGATCATCGACGAGGTTCAGACTGGGCTTGGGCGTTGCGGGGCGACGTGGTGCATCGATACCTACGGGGTGGTCCCGGACATCATGGTGACCGGCAAGGGCCTCTCGGGCGGGCTCTATCCCATCACCGCCACCGTCTACAGCGACCGCCTCAACCCCTTTTTCGACGAAAACCCGTTCATACACGTGTCCACCTTCGGCGGCGCGGAGCTCGGCTGCCACGTGGCCCTGGAGGTCCTGCGCATCCTCGAGGAGGAGGGATTCCTCGCGCACGTGCGCGACGTGGCGCGCGTGTTCGAGGAGGGCTTCGCCGCCCTCAGGAGGTCACATCCCGACATCCTCGAGGAGACCAGGCAGCGTGGACTGATGATGGGCCTGAAGATGGCCAACGAGGCCTGCGGCCCCCTCATGACCCTGGCCGGCTTCAGGCACGGGATCCTGACCATCTACGCCAACAACGACACCTCGGTGAGCCAGATACTGCCCCCGCTGATCATCGCAAGGGAGGAAGCGGAAACGGTATTGGAGGCACTGGACGCCATGCTCTACGACGTGGAGAAGGCTTTCTCGTGAGGTCAGTGGCGCGTGACCTTGCCCGCCTTCATGCACTTGGTGCAGACGTTCATGTGGGCCGGTTTGCCGTCGACCAGCACCCGGATCTTCTGGATGTTGGGGTTCCACCGCCGCTTGGTCTTGCGGTGGGAGTGGCTGATATTGAACCCGAACGAGGGTTTCTTGCCGCAAACCTCGCAGATCCTGGACATCTCGACCTCCTGTCAATTTCCCGCTGTATGTTACCAGAAGCCATGGTGACAGGCAACCCAGGCACCTGGGCACCGGGCGGGGACGGAAGGGGCCGAGGGAGCGGAAGGGGCGGAGGGGGGGCTCCCGCGAATTATTGAGGGGGCGCGTTTATGATGATATAAAGGTTTGCGGGATCGCAAACGGCGGAACGGGAAGCGGGAGAAGGAACATGGGAGAAAGAGCGGTCGTTATCGGTGCGGGACCCGCGGGGCTCACGGCAGCCTACGAGCTGCTGACGCGCACGGACATCGTCCCCGTGGTGCTGGAGATGACCTCCGACATAGGCGGCATCTCCAAGACCGTGAAGTACAAGGGGAACCGCATGGACATCGGGGGCCACCGCTTTTTCTCCAAGTCCGACCGGGTGATGAGCTGGTGGCTGAACATCTTCCCCCTGCAGGGCGCCCCGGCGAGGGACGACCTGGTGCTGGGGAGGGAGGTCCCCTATGCGCCGGAGCAGTGGTACGCGGAGCTCGCCTTGCAGGAAAAGGCGCGCGCGGCGGGTTTCCCCGATCCCGAGAAGAGCGACGAGGTGATGCTGGTGCGGGGCAGGATCTCCCGCATCCTTTACCTGCGCAAGTTCTTCGACTACCCCATAACCCTCAGCCGCCGGACCTTTACCAACATGGGGCTGGCCCGCTCCCTCAAGGTGGGTTTCAGCTACCTCTACGCCCAGGCGTTCCCCATCCGCGAAGAGAGATCGCTGGAGGACTTCTTCATCAACCGCTTCGGGCGCGAGCTCTACCGCTCCTTCTTCAAGGACTACACGGAGAAGGTGTGGGGTGTTCCCTGCCAGGAGATAAAGCCGGAGTGGGGAGCCCAGAGGGTGAAGGGCCTTTCCATGTCCAAGGCCCTGCTGCACGCCCTGCGCAAGGCGGTGAGCAGGGACGGGAGCCTCTCGCAGAAGGACACCGAGACCAGCCTCATAGAGCGCTTCCTCTACCCAAAGCTGGGGCCCGGGCAGTTGTGGGAGAAGGTCGCCGACCTGGTGGAGGATATGGGGGGCAGGGTGCTCATGCGGCACAGGGTATGCGGGCTGGTCCGCGACGGCGGCAGGATCGTGGAGGTGGTGGCCAGGGACCTGGAGAGCGGGGAGGAGAAGCGTTTCCCCGCCGACTACGTCTTCTCCACCATGCCGCTGAGGGACCTGGTGGCGGCGATGGGCCCCGACGTGCCGGGGGAGGTGAGGGAGGTGGCGTCGCGGCTTCCCTACCGGGATTTCGTCACCGTGGGCGTTCTCCTGCGTAAACTCAAGGTGAAGAACGAGTCGGACGTGAAGACGGTGAACGACATCGTGCCCGACAACTGGATATACGTGCAGGAGAGGGACGTCAAGCTGGGAAGGATACAGATATTCAACAACTGGAGCCCCTACATGGTGGCGGACCCCGAGAAGGTGTGGATAGGGCTGGAGTACTTCTGCAACGAAGGCGACGGGATATGGTCCATGCCGGACGACATGATGGCGAAGTTCGCCGTCGACGAGCTGGTGAAGATAGGTTTCATCGACGGGGAGGACGTTCTCGACCACGTGGTGGTGCGCATGCCCAAGTGCTACCCGGCCTACCTGGGTTCCTACGAGAAGATCGGCGTGGTGACGCGATTCCTCGACGGCCTGGAGAACCTGTTCCCCATCGGCCGCAACGGCATGCACCGCTACAACAACCAGGACCACTCCATGCTCACGGCCATGATGGCCGTGGACAACATCCTGGAGGGGAGGACGGACAAGTCGAACATCTGGTCCGTCAACACGGAGCAGGAATACCACGAGGAAAAGTGAGGGCGCACACCCGCGGTCGCTTTCCCGTACGCTCTCTCCCCAGGACGCCTTCGCGGCGCGCGGCCCCGGTGCGGGGACCCGGTTAACCCGGCTCCGGTCGGATCGATTTCTATGGTTTTCGGGGATAGCGGGGATATGTGTCTTTCGGAGGTCAGCCGGGCGTTGAGCGAGAAGAGGTCTGCACGGGAAACGGCCCTGGCCCTGCTTTTCTTCACCGTCGTCACCTGCGCGTTCACCTTCCCGCTCGTCCTGCGCATGCACCGCTTGATCGTCGGGGACGTCGTGGACCCGCTCCTGAACAACTGGATCATCGCGCACGGCGCGAAGAGCATATTCACCTCGCCTTCCAGCTTTTTCCAGGGCAACATACTCTATCCCGCCAGGGACGTCATCACCTATTCAGAGCATTTCTTCACCCTGTCTCTCCTGATAGCGCCGGTCTATTTCGCCACCGGCAACCCGGTTCTCTGCCACAACCTGCTGATATTGTTCTCTTTCATCTTCTCCGGTCTGGGAGCCTTTCTGCTCGTCAGGTACCTGACGGACGATTACCGTGCCGGCTTGCTGGCGGGCACCTTCTTCGCCTTCTGCAACTACAAGTTCGCGCAGGTGACGCACCTGAACGCCTTCTTTTCGGCGTTCCTACCTTATGCCGTCCTCTATTTCCACAAGTTCTGGAAGGAGGGGAGGAAGAAGCATCTTTTCCTGTTCTTCCTCTTCTTCCTGGCGCAGGCGCTGGAGAGCTGGTATTACTTCGTTTTCGCGGCCGTCGTGGTGGGGCTGCTGCTGCTGGCGTACGCGTGGCGTTCGCGCCGCGATTTCCCCTGGAGGAGAGTCCTGGCCCTCGTCCTGGCCATGGCGGTCTGCCTCCTCTTCCTCTCCCCCTTCGCCCTTGCATACTTGAAGACCCACCGGCGCCTTCCCGGCTTCGAGCGGACGCTGGCGGAGAGCGAGTTCTACGGGATAGGCCCGCGGGACTTCCGCACCACCTTCCAGAACAGCCTGCTGTACGGCAACAACAACCCCCTGGTCAGGGCCGTCGACGGGGGGGAGAAGGTGGTCTTCACGGGCCTCGTCATACTGTTCCTTGCCTGCGCCGGCCTGTACCTGCTGCTGGCGCGGGGGGAAGACGGCAGCGAGGAAGCGGCCGCTTTCCGCGGCGGGTCCCGCGATGCGGAGGCGGCATACCTCTTCGCGGCGGCGGTCATCTTCCTGTTCATGCTGGGCCCCCGGGTGGCGGGGATAAGGAACTACTTCTACGTCGCCTTCTACGATATCGGGTTGCTGAGATTCATACGCGTGCCGGCCAGGTTCTTCGCTCCCCTATCCCTCTGCCTGGCGGTCCTGGGCGGGATCGGGATGCGGGGGCTGCTGCTCAACTGCCGGCAGGACAGGCGCGGTTTGCTTTCGCCTCGCGGGGCGCTGGCGGCGGCGCTGATCCTCCTGCTCCTGGCGGAGCTTGCCGTGTACGGTCTCCCCTTCAAGGAGGTCCCCCTTCGCGGGGAAATGCCGCAGGTGTACCGGTGGTTGCAGGAGCAGGGCGACGTGCGCGTGATCGAGCTGCCGTTCGGGGACATCGAGCCGTCCCCCAACTACGACGGCGCCCTCGCCATCGCCCCGAGCGACCTCTGGACCTACCTCTACCGCGAAAGCCTGTGCACGTACTGGAGCATCTTCCACGGACGCACCATCGCCAACGGCAACAACTACTGGCCTTACAGTTACCGCAGGATCGTGGCGGAGATGCAGGGTTTCCCCTCGCCGCGGACGGTGGAGATGCTGGGGGCCCTCCGCATCGACCTGGTCATCTGGCACTGGGACTGGGTTCCGGAGGAGTGGAGGGAGGATTTCAGGGTGAGGCTGCACGGCACCCGCGGACTGGAGCCGGTGATGGATTTCGGCGGTGAGGAGGTCTTCGCCGTGCGCACCGCGTCTGCTGCGCCGGGGCCCGATGAGCTCGAGGTGGACCTGGCGGCCCCCGGGGTTATCGGGGCGGGCATGGAGGCGGGGTGCGGGCTGCTGGTGGGCAACGCGAGCGGTTCCCCCTACGCCTATCTCGATGAAGGACCACACCTGTTGCGGGCGCGGTGGTCGGCCGGGGGAGAGACGGCGCTGGAGGAGGAGGTGAGGTTCTGGCCGCCCTTCTACCTCGCGCCGGGCGATCGTTCCCTGGTCCCCTTCACCCTGAACAAGGTCCCGCCGCCGGGAGTATACCGCCTGCAGGTGGAATTGATCGACTGGCCGCGGGCGGCCACCCTGGAAGCCTCCGTCAGGGTGGAGGAAGCGGCAGCCCGCGGAGGGGAGGAGAGGCACGAGCGGGCCGAGATCCACGATGTGCCGGAGGTGCTGGAGGTCGTGGGCGCCAGGGGAGGGCTCGTGCCCTTGCTGGTGGAGGTGGAGAACGCGGGGAGCGTCCTTCTTCCGGCGGGAACAAGGGACGCCGACGGCGTGGGGGCGACCCTCCTCGAGGTGAGCTGGAAAAAGGGGACGCACGAGGAGAGGATGAGGTGCCCCTTGCCCTGCGACCTCTCTCCCGGCCAGGTGACGGCGGTCCCCTTCTCCCTGCGCCTGCCTGGGGAGTACGGGAGCTGCGAGCTAAACCTTTCCGTGGTCGCAGCCGACGGTGAGCCGATATCGGGAGGTACGGGAGTGCGGATCCTGCAGAGGCCCTGATGCGGCGGAAGAGGTGAAACGGGCATTGGGAGAGAGGACGTTCCTGCGCAGGACGCTTGCCGGGCTCTACGGGAGGAGATACCCCGTCCTCCTGTGCCTGGTCTTCGTGCTCGCCGTGCTGCTGCGCTGCCGCTACGCGCGGTGGACGCACATCTACACGTACGACAGTTACTATTACCTGAACCTGGCGCGGGGGCTGATGCACGGCTTCTCCTATTCCCTCCGCGGCATGCCCCACGGCAAGTTCCTGCCGCTGTATCCGGCGGCCATAGGGCTCGCCTCCCTTATCTTTCCCAGCTATGAATCGGCGGCCAAGGCCGTGAGCATCTTCTTCAGCTCCCTGGTGGTTTTCCCCGCCTGCGGCATCGCCCGGCTCATGCTGGACAGGAAGGCGGGCGTCTTCGCGGCGCTTTTCGCGGCCGTGGAACCCATCTCCGTGACCTGGTCCACGATCCCCATGAGCGAGGGCCTCTTCGTCTTCCTGGCCTGCACGGCCCTTTACCTGTTTTTACGCTTCTGGAAACGGCGCTTCCGGGGAGACGCCAGGTCGCTGTACGGCGCGGCGTTCGTGAGCGGCCTCGCGGCCATGACGCGCTGGGAGGGATTGCTCGCCATGGCCATCTTCTTCCTCCTGGTCCTTTACGAGGTGGCTCGCCGCAGGATGGCCTGGAAGACCCTGCTCCTCATGACGCTCTTCTTCACGCTCGCCTATTCGCCCTGGTTGCTGAGGAACATCGCGGTGCGCGGCAACCCCTTTCCCCTGGATTACCTGACGGAGGTATCCGCGCACAAGGAGACCATCGCGGTGCCCATCCTGTGGAGCCGCTTCAAGAAATATATATTTTTCACGGAGTCGGTGGCCCTCTACGGGACCACCCACACCTACAACTACTGGCTGCTGCTGCTCGGTTACGGCGGCATGGCGCTGACCGCATGGAGAAGGGAGCTGCGGCGCTATTTCCCCGCCGTCTTTCTCTGGTGGCTGCTCTTCGGGCCGCTGCACTGCCTCTTCTTCTATTTCTCCTCGCGGTACGTCGTGGGGGCGGCCGCGCTCATGTGCGTGCTCGCAGGGGTCGCCTTCTCCGCCCTTTACGGTATCATCGTCTCCTCCTTCACGCGGAGGGCGCTGGTCGCCGGCGCCACGGTTTTCATGATCTCTCTCCTGTGCATGGCCTGCGTCTCGTCCGTCCCCATAATAAGGGACCACTTCTGGCGCAACATCCTGCGCCTGGAGGACGACTGCGGGGGTATCGCCCTGCGGGAGCTCATGTTCTGGGTGCGCGACAACCTCCCGGAAGACACCGTGCTGGCCGCGCACGCGGGGCAGATGGCCTCCTACTACCTGGGGAGGGATGTCCTCTATATAGGCGACTGGAGCAATTTCGATCCCGGGGACGTGGACCCGGAGGACCCCTGGCCGGACGTTAAGGAGAAGGGAGTGGACTACTTCGTGCTCCACGCGACGGCGCCGGACCTGGAGGAGGGGCTCGTGTTGTCGGAGATGCCGCCGGAGCTCGCCGCCTACATGAAGATAGAAAAGGTGACGGTGATGCAGCCGGTCCTGGGCGTCGACGACGTGAACTACGCCTTTCTCGTCAGCCTGCACCCTCCGCCGGGGGAGTAGGGGCTTCACCGGAGGAGTAAGGCCTCCATTTTCTGGGGCGCGGGCCGAGAGGCAGCAGGTCCCCCCTCGCCGCCGTGAGCCGGTATCGACCTTCGGGACGGGAACGTCGTTTTCGGCGGAACGGTGTTCGCCGGGCGTTCTGCGCGTCATGGCTCGGCCCGCTTTGCCCGCGCGCCCCGTATAACGTATCCTTTTCTCGTGGCGGACCGGGAGGCGGTTGCGGCGGAGGGGAGGAAGCGCATGGCCGAACGCCTTGAGGACAGCCGCCTCCGCAGCATCCGCGCCAGGGGCGGATGGAAACCTTGGAAGGCGCATCCGTAAAGGACCACCCGTAAAGGACATGTCAGGAGCGAAGGTCAGCTTCGTCATCGGCAACTACAACGGTCTCGGGGTCCTCCCCGAGTGCCTGGACTCGATCCTGAACCAGGGAGGAGGGGAGCACGAGATCATCGTGGTCGACGACGCGTCCACGGACGGGTCCGTGGAAATGGTGCGGGCGAGGTATCCCCAGGTGACCCTGCTGGTGAACGACGGGAACCGCGGTCTGCCCCATTCCCTCAACCGCGGCGCGCGGGCTTCCTCCGGCGCGTGGGTCGCCTTCCTCAACAACGACGTGGTGCTGGGGGAGGGATGGCTGGAGAGCATGCTGGCCGCCGTGGATACTTGGAGCGACGCCGTGCTTTTCGGGTCGCACCTGCTCTTCTACTCCGACAGGAGGGTGATCAACAGCACCGGGGGCATGATGAACCTGGCGGGTTACGCCTGGGACCGGGATATCTACGAGCGCGAGGGCGGGCGCGTTTCGTCGCCCTATATCTTCTTCCCCTGCGGGGCGGCCATGCTGGCGAAAAGGGAGTTCCTCGAAGAGGCGGGGCCCTTCGACGAAAAGCTGCGCGCCTATTACGAGGACGTGGAGTTGGGCTGGCGCGCCCACCTCCTCGGTTACCGCGCCGTGTACGTGCCCCGGGCCAGGGCGTACCACCACTTCTCGCTCAGCATGGGTTCCTTTTCCTCGCGCAAGGTATACCTCGCGGAGAGGAACCGCATACGCCTCATGGCCAAGTATTTCCAGTCGAGCACCCTCCGCTCCTGCTGGCCCTACTGGTGGCGGCTCTATTTCTTGCGCCTGGGAGAATACTGGCGAGACACGGAGAGGGGAGCGGCGGAGAGGCTGGGTCTCGCCTGGCGCATGCTCCTCGCGCCTGCCTGGAATCTCGTGCACGCACGCAGCCTGCTGCGGGAGAGGCGGAAATGGGCGGGGATGCGCAGGAAGGAGGACCGCGAGCTGTTGCACGAGATCATGGTCACCCGCCTTGAGGTCCCCTCGCTGCGCCCCTCCCCGCTGCTGCAGGACTACCGCCCGCGCCTTGCGGGCGAGGTGACGGGATACCGTGACGGGCTGGTCATGGGGCCCGGCGACGAGGCGAACCTGGGCGAGGGTTGGCATCGCCGGGAAACGGCTCCCGACGGGACCCGCTTCCGCTGGAGCGGGGAGAGGGCCGTCGCCTTCCTGCGTCCGAGGAAGAAGGCGGGCAGGTTGCGGATAAAGGCCTGTTACGGACCGGAGAGAAGCGATGCCCGACTGGCCGTGTCCGTGAACGGGAGCCACCTGGGGGAACTCGCCTTCCGGTCGTATCCCGCCACGTGTGAGTTGGCGTTCCCGGAACCCGTCGGGGGATTGCTGGAAATAACACTGGAGGCGAGGATGGATGCGGCGGCGGAGTCCCCGCCGGGCGGACCCGCGAGGGGCTTCGCCATCGCGAGGCTCGAGTTGAGGCGTTAGGCGAAGGTTGCGGTGAGGCCGACAAGGGAAGGACACGGCGCATGGCGAGGAGAGCGGCTTTGCGCATAGCACTGGTGACCTCCTACTGGGAGGAGGGCTCCTGGGATCTCGAGACGGTGCTCCTGAGGAGCCTGGTGGAGGGACTGCGGGAGCGCGACTGCGAGACGGTGATATTCACCACCACCTCATCGGCGCCCGTGCCCACTTACTCGGGAGCGCTCGCCTGGAACCGCTGCTACCCCGAGGGTGGCGGGAGTGAAGGGCCGCGCGCCGTCAACCGCTTCCCGCCGGCGGGGCGGGGAAGGGCGCCGGGCGCCTGCGCGCGACGCCCCCGCAGCGCGTGGTGGGAGCGCGTGGAGACGGCCGATGCCCTGGGGGCCTACTGCAGTCGGGCCCTGCCCGCAGCCCACGGCATAGTGGCCGCCGGGTGGCACGACTACGAGATATGGGCGGACGGCCCGGGCCGCTGGTCGCGCGGCCCGGGAACGCTGTTGCTGTGGGGCAACGGGGTGGAGAGGGTGGAGATGAGGGTCCTTTCCCCGCTTGAGCAGGCGGTGGAGGTCATGGTGGCGGGCGCGGCGGAGCGGGTGGCCTTCGGCGAGGGCGAGGAGAAGGACGTCGCCTGCGCGGTCCCGCTGCGGGAGAGCCTGTCCGTCTTCCTGCGGCCGGAGAAGACCTTCCGGCCGGCGGCTGACAGGAGGGAGCTCGGGCTGGGGTTGCGCGGGTTGCGCGTGAAGGATGCGACGGGATGGCACGAGGTCTCCATCGAGCCCGACCTCTCGCGCCCTCCCGCGGGCTACTGGGAGAAAATACCAAGCGAGTTTGCGCCGGCGCCGGCGTCCCTGCCGGGCGACGTGGAGAGGCTCTGGAGGGATATCGTGGGACCGCGCACGAGGGGGTTGCGACGGGCACTGGAAGAACGGGCCGGCGGGTATGACCTGGTCATATGCGCAAGGTCGCACCATTATACCGCCTGCACGGCCGCCAGGGCCGCGAGGGCGGCGGGAAAGCCGCTGGTGCTGGTGCCCCTGCTTTCCCGCGGGCATGTGCTGGAGTCCCTGCCGTTCCTCGCATGGCAGGTGGGGTATGCGCGCGGGGTCGCGGATCCCCAGCCCCTCTGGGAAGAGTGGCTGCGAGAGGCGGGCAAGCCCTTCTTCCATCTCCCGCCACCGGCCCTTTTCCCGTCGCCGCTGGATGACGTGTGCGACGGCGGGGAGGTCGAGGAGTGGAGGGCGCGCCTGGCAGGGGAGGACGGCCTGCCCTTCCCGGTGGCGGTAGGCGTGGAGGGCTCCCGGCGGGCAAGGGAGGAGGTCATGGACGTGCTGCGGCACGGGCACGCCGCTTCCGCCGCATGGGAGCCCGTTCTGCTCGGGAGGGAGGAAGGGAACGCGGGAGCATCGGGTCGCGAGAGGGTGGAGTGGATCGGCGACGAAGGCATAGGGATCGGCGACGAAGGCATAGCCGGCCCCGCGGCGAGGGATTTTTCATCCGCGCCACCGCCGCTTCAGCGCCTCCTCCTGCGGGTTGCGGAGATCTACTGCCAGGCGGCATGGTGCGAGGACTGGGGCTGGAAGCTGTGCCTCGCCCTGGCATGGGGCAAGGAGACGTTGGCCCCGCGTGACTGTCCCCTGGCCGCGAGCATCACGGGGCTCCTGGGGATGGGTATATCCTGCGAGGACGCGCCATCATGCGTCCGATCCCTCTCAAGGGTGACGGCGGAGCATGCCGCGCGCCCGCGCGCGCAAGGCGGTGGCGAAGCAAGGGGAGGGAGGGAGGAGGCTTTCCGGGCGGCCAGGCAGAAACACCTTGACGGCTTCGCGGACTGGCTCGCGTCAATCCTGTAGCCGGTAAGCCCGCCTTGCCTGCGCACGTGGGACGGGCGCGGTAGGCGCGGGCATGCCGTCACCCCGCGAGGCGCGTGTTATAATCTCCCGATGCGAATCTCCGGATGCGCGCGGACCCGACGGGTGCGACGGCCGTCCCGTACGGGTGGGAGAGCGCAGGACTTGTATAATGTAGTGATGAATTATTCCAGGAAGGGAGCGGAAGGACGCGGGAAAGCGAGGTTGCGGCGGTGACGTGGCGCGCGGAGGCCTTGAAGCCGAGGGGCGGCGGGCCGGGGCATGGTGCGAGCGCGGAGGAGACGGGGAAAGGCGTGAGATGAAGGCGGGAAAGCGCGGGAACGCCGAGGGCATGCGCGCCAGGGCAATGGAGCTCGTGCGCAGCAGGGAGCTGCTGTGGAACCTGACGCGCAAGGAAGTCAAGGTAAGGTACAAGAACTCCGTGCTGGGCTTCGTGTGGTCCATGATCTATCCCCTGATCATGCTCGCCGTCTATTACGTGGCCTTCGGGGTGATCTTCCGGATGAGGTCGGAGGGCATCGAGTACTTCGCTTTCTACCTGCTCGCCGGCATCCTGCCCTGGAACTTCTTCTCCAATTCCATGGCGCTGTCGGTGGGCTCCGTGGTGTCGAATTACCTGCTGGTGAAGAAGATATATTTTCCGCGCGAGGTCCTGCCGCTCTCGCAGGTGGGAGCGCAGGCCTTCCACTTCCTCCTGCAGGAGCTGGTGTTCGTGGTCTTCCTGGTCATATTCCGCGTCCCCCTCACGCCCTGGATACTCGCCTTCCCCCTGGTCATGATGATGCAGATCCTCCTCATCGCGGGGCTTTCCCTCTTCCTCAGCGCCCTGAACGTGTATTTCCGCGACGTGCAGTACTTCACGGAATTGCTGCTCCTGGCATGGTTCTGGATGAACCCCATCGTCTATCCCATCACCTTCATACTGGGGAGGTTTCCCGGTTGGGCCCAGAAGATATACCTCCTCAACCCCATGGCGCACGTCACCATGCTCTACCAGTACGTGGTGTACAATTCGCGGGTCAACGCGCCGAGCGCAGTCTATATCAGCTGGAAATGGATCCTGGGAGTGGTGGTGGGATCCCTGGTGCTCATATACCTGGGCTACCGCTATTTCACTTCCCAGGAACACCGCTTTGCGGAATTCATCTAGGAAGGGGACATGGCAGGCGAGTACCGGGGCGGAAAAGACGGGATCGCGGTGGAGGTGAAGGGCGTGAGCAAGTCCTTCCGCCTCTACCACGACCTCAACTACAACCTGAAAGAGAAGATCATCAACTGGAGGAAAAGGGGCTACGAGCTGTTCTGGGCCCTGAACGACGTCACCTTCGACGTGCGACACGGCGAAACGCTGGCCATCATCGGTCCCAACGGCTCGGGGAAGTCGACGCTCCTGCGCATGATGACCCGCATCCTCAAGCCGGACAAGGGGGAGATCAACATGCACGGCAAGGTGGCCGCCCTGCTGGACCTGGGCGCCGGCTTCCATCCCGATCTCACCGGCAGGGAGAACATCTACCTGAACGCCTCCATCCTGGGCTTCAAGAAGAAAGAGGTGGACGCCATATTCGACGAGATCGTGGAGTTTTCCGAGCTGGAGGCCTTCCTCGACAACCAGGTGAAGAACTATTCGAGCGGCATGTACGTGCGGCTGGGTTTCTCCGTGGCCATCAACGTCGACCCGGACATCCTGCTCATAGACGAGGTGCTGGCGGTCGGCGACGAGGCCTTCCAGGCCAAGTGCCTGGAGAGGATAAGGAGGCTGCAGGAGGAGGGAACCACCATAATCCTGGTGACGCACACCACCGATACCGCCGCCCAGCTCTCGGACCGCATACTGTGGCTGGAATCGGGAAGGATAAGGATGCTGGGGGATCCCTGGGAGGTGGCGGGCGAGTACCACAAGGCCATGTCGCTGCGGCCCGTGGGCGAGGAGGCGGGGACCAGGGAGCTCGAGATGACCGAGGTGCTGCTGCTCGACGGCGAGGGGAGGCCCTGCGTGGAGTTCGAGACGGGGAAACCCATGAGCATCAGGGTCACCTTCCGGGCGCACGCCCCCGTGGAGGACCCGGTCTTCTCCATAGCCATACACAACTCCCAGGGACTACTGGTGTACGGGACGGGCACGCAACGCAGGGGGTTCGGCCTGGGCACCGTGGAAGGGGAGGGTTGCCTCGCCTTCAACATACCGAGCCTGATGCTCCTTGACGGGAGGTATTTCCTAACCGTTAACGCCATGTCTTCGGACGGGCTGGTCAACTACCATTTCCTGGATAAGAAATACCAGTTCGACGTGAAGTCCCACGGGGAGGATGAGGGTTACCTGGGCATGGATTGCGAGATCGTGAGGCTGCACAAGGGCGGTGGTTGAGCCGGGGCATGCCGTACGAGGATGCCGGGCGGGAGGGCGGCGGCCGTCGCCCGGCAGGCACATGGCGGCGTGAACGCGCGGGAGGTGCGGGAACATGGAAGGCGCGCAGGAGATAATCAGGATAGAGGACCCGGAGATCGACGCCCGGGAGATCATGGCCCGCATCGAGGAGCGATTGCGGGCGCGGGAAAAGGACCTCCCGCCCGAGATGACCCTGGAGGAGCTGGAGGAATGGGGTAAGCGGGTGAGTGTCCCCCGCTTCGAGGACCCCCTGCACGAGCTGTCCCTCGCCATAGAGTACGCGCGGCACTATGCGCCGGTTTCCGCCGACCATCCCATCGCATCCTCGAAGCCGGTGATCGGCCCGCTGGTGGTCCTGGTCAAGCGCGTGATAAGGAAGTTCATGCGCCTCTACCTCGACCTGGTCTTTTCGCCGCAGAGCGCTTTTAACGGTGAGGTGCTGGAGGCCCTGGAAAAGGTGAGGGAGCTGCTGGTGGAGGAGAGGGCTCTCTGCGACGGGGCCGTCTTCGACAGGCTTTCCTATTACCTGCGCTGGGGCGAGGACCGCGAGAAGGTGAAGGAGCGCGTGGCGGGAACGGTAGAGCTTTTCCCGCCCGGGGCGGAGATCGTCAACCTCTACGCCGGCAGGGGAGAATTCCTTCTCGCCTGCTCTGAAAGGGGAAGGGAGGCCCTTGGCGTGGAGGCGGACGCCGGCCTGGTGGGTTTCGCGCGCGAGTCCGGCCTTCGCGTGGAGCACATGGAGCCCAGACAGTACCTGGAAAAGGCGGCGACGGAAAGCCTGAAGGCCGTCTTCGTATACGAGTTCGGAGAAAGGAGCGGCCGAGCGGAGCTGTACCGCGTGGTGGAGCTGCTGGGCCACAAGATGGCCAAGGGCGCGCCGCTCGTCGTGCTCAACCATTGCCCCCGCTCCCTTTTCGCCTGCGAAGCAGCCTACCGCGACCCCACCGTCCTGCGCCTGGTGCACCCCGAGACCATGCACTTCATCCTGTCGGCGGCTCACTTCCAGAAGGTGGAAATAGAATATCTCGCGGGCCCGGAAGAGACAGCGGCCCGCGAGGAGCTGGCAGGACTTCTCGCGCAGTGGGAGCAGGCGAGGCCTGGTGCGGGCGGCATCGCCGGCGAGCTCCTCGGCCCCGCTTTTTACCTGGTGAAGGCATGGAGGTAGGGGTGGCGGAAAGACCGATCGCCTTCGTGGTGGTCCGTTACGGCGAGGAAGTGGTGGGGGGAGCGGAGTCCTTCGTGCGCAGCCTGGCCGAGGAACTGCACGGGCGGGGCTGGCCGGTGGAGGTGCTGACCACCTGCGCGCTGAACAGCTTTTCGTGGGAAAACCATTACCCCGCGGGTGAGGAGCTGGTCGGCGGGGTGCGCGTGAGGCGTTTTCCCACCAGCAGGCAGGCCTTGCGCCCGCAGCGTTTCCGCCGCCTCGCTTCCGCCATCGAGGAGGGCAGGAGGCTTTCCCGCAGGAACGAACTCCGCTGGTTGAAGGCGGTGGTTTACAGCGAGGAGATGTGCGAGTATATCTCGCGCAACGCGGAACGGTACCGCGCCTTCCTCTTCATCCCCTACCTTTTCGGCACCACCTACCTGGGGTGGGAGAGGGTCAGGGACAGGGCCCTCCTCATACCGTGCCTGCACGACGAGCCCTTTGCGCGCCTGGGTATCTTCCGCCGCATGGTGTGCGAGGCGAAGGGCGTGCTCTACAACACGCCCCAGGAAAGGGAGCTGGCGAAGAGGCTCTACGGCGAGAAAGCCGACGGCCACGTCGTGGGACTGGGCCTTGACGACTATGTGGCAGACGAGGCCAGGTTCCGGAGGAGGTTCGGCCTGCAGGGAGATTTCGTCCTGTATGCCGGGCGGCGGGAGAGCGGCAAGAACACGCCGCTGCTCATCCGCTATTTCTGCAATTACCTGGTGCACACGGGCCGGGACCTGAGGCTGGTGCTGGTGGGCTCGGGGCCGGTGGAAGTGCCCCGGGGGTTCGAGGGGAAGGTGGTGGACCTCGCCTTCCTGAAAGAAGAGGACAAGAGGGACGCCTACGCGGCCGCCGCCGTCCTGTGCCAGCCGTCGCTCAATGAGAGTTTTTCCATCGTGCAGCTCGAGGCCTGGCTGGCGGGGACGCCTACGCTGGTGCACGGCGACTGCCCGGTGACGAGGAGCCACGTCGAGAACTCGCAGGGGGGGCTGTGGTTCCGCGACTACCACCAGTTCCACGCGGCGCTTGACCTCCTGCTGGACAGCCCGGGATTGCGGGCGAAGATGGGAGAGCTGGGGAGGGCTTACGTGTTGCGCAACTATTCCTGGGACCGTATCGTGCGCAGGTTCGGCGAGGCCCTGCGGGGAAGCGGTTTCCCCTGTCCGGAGGCCGGGGATGGCGGTGGATAGCGTGACCGCGCGGAAGCGGGCGAAGGCGGAGGGCCCGTCGCAGAGCGGCGCCATGCGCGTCTACCAGCTCGTGCGGGAATGGCGCGAGGGAGAGGCGTACGCCGACAGGGTGCTGTCGGTCAGGGCCTGGCTGGAAGGGGCGGGGATCGCGAACGTGGTCTGCGTGGCGGATCCTGCCAGCGGGCATGCGCCGCCCGGAGCGTGCCCCCTGCGCCGCGTGCCCAGGTCGCCGTCGCGGGGAGACGTGCTCGTGATGCACCGGGACTGCCTGCCGCGGGAGGCCGCCCGCCACCTGGCGAGGAGGTTCCCCGCGCTCGTTTTCCTGGGCCCCGTTGCGCACCGGGAGGAGGGAGAAGGGGCACTCGATGATGGCGGGGGGGGCCCGCAGCCGGATGATGTCCTCGGGGGGGCGAAAGGAGAACTCCTCGTGGTGGTCCATTCGGGTGCGGCGAAGGCGGCACTGGCGGGCAGCGGCCTGGGGATCCACGAAACGGAGGTGATCCCCGTGGTGTCCGCGTGGGAAGGCGTCCCGAGAGCGGGCGGCGACGCCCGCCTCGCGCGGATGCTGGACGACGGGAGGACCAATATATTGTTCTGCTGCAGGAGGGTTACGCGCGCGGTCATGGAGGACCTGCTCGACGTCTTCCATGCCTACCACCGCCTGGTGAACGCGTCGTCGAGGCTCATCATCTGGGGCGGGATCACCCCGGCGGACCTGGAGTTCACGGGGCGCGAGGTGCAACGGCGAGGGTTGCAGGACAGCGTGCTGCTCCTGCCCTCTTCCAGGTCGGCGGAGAAGGTTTCCTGCCTGGAGAAGTCGCATATCTTCCTCGCTCCCGGCGGCGGGGAGGAGGTTTTTCCCGATGTCGTGTCGGCCATGCACGCGTCGCTTCCGGTGGTGGCGCGGGCGGACGGGTACCTGGAGGAGCTGCTCGGCGACTGCGGCGTCCTTTACGAGGATGAGGACCCCGTGCTCGTGGGGGAACTGCTGGAAAGCCTCTGCCGGGACCCGCTCTTAAGGGAGCGGGTGCTGCAGGGGCAGCGGGACAGGTACCGCTTGTTGTGCGAGGCGGAGATGAGGGACAGGCTGCTGAAAGCATTGAGGAGGCTCGGTCTTGATCAGGATTAACGGCAGGGAGAGCAACATATCCCACCTCCTCGTCAAGGGGGAGAGGAGGAAGTTGCGGGAGAAGGCGGCCCTTTTCGAAGCGGCCGCGCCGGGCGGCGGAGGGGAAGGCGGTTACGCCGCCATCCGCTGGGACGGTGCACTCGCGCCGGGGATAGAGGCAGCACTCCGGCAGTTCGGCGCGCGCATACGTCCCGGCATGGACGAATACCTGCGAGGCGTTTCCGAAAAGGGCACGGCGGAAAAGGTGCTGGCGAGGATGCCCCTGGGCCGCAAGCGCAATTTCCGCCTCATCGACGAGGCCGCGCAGGGCCGCGTGGCGAAGCAGGTAGCCTGCAACGAGAGGATAGCGCAGGCCGTCTGCGCGATACACCTCGAGCTGCTGCACCTGAAGCGTTGCAGGGAGGACCTGGCATGCGGTGTTCCTGCCGCCGTGGCCGTGCACAGCGGGGAGAGGGAAAAAGAGCTGGCGGAGGTGCTGCTCGCGCGGGGCGAAGGGGCTTTCTTCTTCCTGGGCCTGCCTGGCGTCGAGGCCTACGAGCGCATGCTGGAGGAGGAAAGGCTCGCGGGGGGCGCGAGCGACGACCGCTTCGAGGCCACGTACTACCAGGCGAACTTCCTTCCCGTCGTATGCATGGATTACCGCGGGTTGCTGCGCGACGAGCGCACCTGGCGGTTGGCGGCGCTGGCCCTGCCGCATCCGGAAAGGTTTGACGCCGCGCTGCTGGAGCTGGTGATGCGCATGGCGTCCTTGCACGGGTACGGGGGCGAGATGTGGTTCGCGGCGGCCCGTGGGGAAGAGGAACGCGGGATGCCCCGCGCGGCCATGGGCGGACGGTGGTCTTCCGCGTTCGTGTGCTGGCTGGCGGACAAACACGGGTTCACGACGGAGGTCGTCCCCGGCGTTCATTCCATCCTCGTGAGGGTGAGGGGCGCATGAGGGTCCACCAGATCTGCGCGCGGCTGCAAAAGGGAGACGCCATAACCAACAACGCGCTCAACATGCACCGCACCTTCCTCTCCTGGGGACTGGAGAGCCACGTATATGCCCACGAGACGGACCCCCGCATGGCCCGGTATAACGAGGGGGAAGAGGTCTACCGCAGGAGATACCGCGGGGCGAAGGGGGACCTGCTCCTCTACCACTACTCCGTTTACTGCGATAATTACCGCCTCTTCCTCGCCAGCAGGAACCGCAGGATCCTCATCTACCACAACATCACCCCGCCGCATTTTTTCGCGCCCTACAGCCCGCGGGTCGCTTCCTTCTGCGAGAAGGGGCTGCGCCTGCTGCCCCGCCTCAGGGAATGCGACTTCGCCTGGGGGGATTCGGACTTCAACCGGCGTGACCTCGTGGCGGCCGGGTTCCCGCCCGAGAGGACGGGCGTCATGCCCATCTACGTGGATTTTTCCTACCTGGACGAGGAGGAACCCGGCATGAGGGCGCGGCTGCGGGACGGCAGGTGGAACATCCTCTTCGTGGGGAGGCTGGTTCCCAACAAGCGAGTGGACGAACTGCTGCGCTTTTTCGTTTATTACCATCATATGGTAAACCCCGGTTCGCGGCTCATGCTCATAGGCGCCTCCTGGCTGGACGGGTATACGCGCGAGCTGTGGCGCATCGTAGAGGAATACCGCCTCGCGGGCTCCGTCATGCTTCCCGGAGGGCCCACGGGCGTCAGCGACCGGGAGCTGGCCTCCTTCTATCGCTCGGCGGACGTCTTCATGACCATGAGCGAGCACGAGGGTTTCTGCGTTCCCCTTGCGGAAAGCATGAAGGAGGGTCTGCCCATCGTCGCCTACGCGGCGGCGGCGGTCCCGGAGACGCTGGGAGGAAGCGGCATACTCTTCACCAGGAAGGCGTTTCCCTATATCGCGGAGGCGGTGGAGGAACTGCGCCTCAACGCCGCTTTCAGGGAGAGGATAGTCTCCGGGGAGAGGAGAAGATTCGAGGACTTCCGTCCCGAGGCGGCGGAAGGACGTCTGCGCGCGGCCCTCGCTCCCTTCCTTTCCTGAACGGGGGCGGCATGCGCGCGGTGCAGCCGCCCGGACCTCCCGAGTTTCCTGCCGATGCCGGGCGTGACGTCCACGCCGCGAAGGCGGGCTTTCCCGTTGCGACCGCCGCCGTGAAACACGGCTAGATCCCCCGCGCCCGTCGGGATGAGGCGGGGGGAAGAGTTCAACCTCGGGCGCCCGGACGGCCGTCCTCCCGTGTGGTTGAAGGTCGGCGGCGGCTGCTATAATCAACCTGTTTACGAGGGAAAAGGTGGAGGTGGGCGTTGCGGGACGAAGATCCCTCGCAGGTGAAGGGAAAGATCGTCATAAGCGACGGGGTGCTGGCCGACCTCGCCGGCCTGACCTGCACGCGCTGTTACGGCATCGTGGGCATGGCCAGCCAGAGCCTGCACGAGGGCGTGGCGGAGCTGCTGGGCAGGGAGTCCCTGCGCCGGGGGGTGCGCCTGAAGCGCAGGGACGAGTCGGTCAGCTTCGACCTGTATGTCATCGTCAAGGTAGGGGTGAACATCGTAGAAGTGGCGCATAACCTTATCGAGCAGGTGAAATACACGGTGGAGAGCTGCAGTGGGTTGCGGGTCGAGGACGTGCAGGTCCACGTGCAGGGAGTGCGCGAAAGCTGATAGAGGGGTGTGCGTCGCTTGGTTGATGCTCTGCGGGCGGCCGACCTGTGCGGGCTCGTTGACGGTGCCCTCGAGGCCCTGCGGGTCCACAAGGACGAGATAAACGCCATGAACGTCTTCCCGGTCCCGGACGGCGACACGGGCACCAACATGCTCCTCACCATGCAGGCCGTGAAGGAGGCCATCGGGTCGAGCGACCACCATGACATGTCATCGGTCTGCCAGGCCATCGCGAGGGGTTCCCTGATGGGGGCGCGCGGCAATTCCGGCGTGGTCCTTTCGCAGATCCTCAAGGGCATGACCGAGGTCATGGGCGGGCTGGAAGAAGTGGGCGTGGCGGATATGGCGGAGGCCCTGTCCCGCGGCAGCGAGGTGGCGTACCGCGCGGTCATGAAACCCGTCGAGGGTACCATACTCACCGTGGTGAGAGAGGCCGCTGAGGAAGGGGAGAGGGCCAGGGGAGACAGCGCATCCCTCGAGGAATGGTTCGCGCACGTGATCCGCAGGGCACGCGAAGCGCTGGAGCGTACCCCCGACATGCTGCCCGTGCTCAAGGAGGCCGGCGTGGTCGACGCGGGAGGGCGCGGGCTGGTGGCCATCTTCGAGGGCATCCTCGCACGCCTGAGCGGCGAGGACCTCGGGCGCGTGGAGGAGGACGCGGCCTTGTCCGTGGCGCGCGTCCTGGAACAGGCGGAGGACTACCGCTACGAGGCCCAGTTCATGCTCCATTGCAAGGACTCCAAGGTGGAGCGCTTCCGCGAGGTCCTGCAGGGGCTCGGGGGCTCCGTGCTGGTGGTGGGGGGCGACAAGCTCTACCGCGTTCACGTGCACACCGACGACCTGGGCAAGGTCATCGAGGAGGCGTCCGCGATAGGCAGGCTCAGCGACGTGGAGATCAGCGACCTCAGGGAGCAGGTGCATGAGGCGGGTGGCGGCCCCGCGGCGCCGGGAAAGGCCACCGCCATCGTGGCGGTGGCGGTGGGAGAGGGAATAAAGGAGATCCTCTATTCCATGGGGGTTGACGTCATCGTCGACGGTGGCCAGAGCATGAATCCCAGCACGGCGGAGATACTCGACGCCATCGAAAGCGTCCCCCAGGACCACGTGCTCCTCATCCCCAACAACAGGAACATCATCCCCGCCGCGGAGCAGACCAGGGAGCTCACCGGGAAGGAGGTCGCCGTGATACCGGCGGTTTCCATCACGGAGGGATTCGCGGCCATGGTCGCCTACGATCCCCGATGCGGCTGGGACGAGAACAGGGAACGCATGGTACAGGCCCTGCGCAAGGTGAAGACGGGCGCGGTGACCACCGCCGTCAGGGACAGCAAGTGCGGCCTGGGGAAGATAAGGAAGGGCTCATACATCGGGCTTTTCCGGGGGGAGATAGTCTCCGCCGCGGACGAGCTGCTGCGTGCGGCGAAGGACCTCCTGCGGAAGATGGTGGGGGACGGGGACGAGGTCGCCAGCGTTATAGTGGGAGAGGGGGCCGCGGGCATGGATCACGGTCCCATAGTCGAGATGCTGGAGGAGCGCGGGCTGGAGGTCGAGGTCATCGACGGCGGGCAGCCAGTGTACCATTACATTTTCGGCCTGGAATGAGATGACCGGTGTCCCCCCTTAGGATGTGACCCCGATGACGGTTCCGGCTGATCGGCGGGTTGAGGAACTGGCGGCGCACTGGCATTCCCTCCGCAGCCCGGTGAGCGAGGTGCGGGGGATAGGGAGCAGCCTCACGCGCCACCTCGAGGCCATGGGCATCCGCACGGTGGAGGACCTGCTCCTGCATTTTCCCCGGCGCTACCTCGATCGCCGCCGCATCTCGCGCATCTGCGAGGTACGCATCGGCGAGGAGGCGACGGTGGTGGGGACGGTGCGCTCGCTGGAGTCGAGGCGGCTCTCGCGCAATCGCAGCGTGCTCAGCGTGGCCGTTTACGACGGCACCGCATACCTTTACGGGGTGTGGTTCAACCAGCCCTACCACGCAGACAGGCTGCCGGAGGGAACCGGCGTCGTCTTTTCCGGAAAGGTGCAGTACCGATTCGGGAAGCTGCAGATGACCAATCCCTCCTACGACATCCTCGAGGACACGGACGAGGTGGGACGGGCCACGGTTCATACCGGGCGCATCATCCCCATCCACCCCGCGTCGCAGAGATTGAGCGCCGCCATGCTGCGGAGACTTGTCATGCGCGCGCTGGAACAGTACGGGGACCTGCCCGACCACATACCCTACGGGCTGCGCAGGCGGCACGGTTTCCCCCCGCGCGCGCAGGCCCTGCGCGAGATGCACTTCCCCACCACGCGGGGCCGCCTCAACCGGGCGCGGCAGCGCATGGCTTACGAGGAGTTGCTGGTCATGCAGGTGGCCCTGGCGGCCAACCGCCGTCACATGCGCACGGAGACGCGAGGTATAGCCCACGTGCCTCCCGGCGGGTTGCTCGAGCGCTTCACGCGCAACCTCCCCTTCCGGCTTACCGCCTCGCAGGAACGCGCCTTCAGGGAGATAACCGCCGACATGACGGCCCCCTCCCCCATGAACCGCCTGCTGCAGGGCGAGGTGGGATCGGGAAAGACGGTGGTCGCCCTCATGGCCCTGCTCCTCGCGGTGGAAGGGGGGCATCAGGGCGTTTTCATGGCGCCGACCGAGATACTCGCGGAGCAGCACTACCGGAACATCTGCGCGCTGCTTCAGGAAGGCATGGAGGTGCGGGTGGAGCTGCTCACCGGGAGCACCACGGCAGCGCGCCGGCGGGAGATACTGCGGGAGGCCGCCGCCGGCGGCCTGGACATTCTCGTGGGGACCCATGCCCTCATCCAGGACGACGTGGATTTCCGTGACCTGGGGCTGGCGGTGATAGACGAGCAGCACCGCTTCGGACTGCGCCAGAGGATACTGCTCAAGGAGAAGGGCGCGCACCCTGATACCCTCATCATGACCGCCACTCCCATTCCGCGCACCCTCTCCCTCACGCTCTACGGGGACCTGGAGGTCTCCGTGCTGCGCGAGCTGCCGGAGGGCAGGGCGGAAACGACCACCATGGTCATCGGCGTAGGCGAGAGGGAGCGGGCATACCGGCTGATGCACGAGGAGCTGGCGAAGGGGAGGCAGGCTTACGTTGTATGCCCGCTCGTGGACCCGTCTCCGGCCGTGGAGGCCAAGGCGGCGGAGAAGGAGGCCCGCGAGTTGGGCTCACGCTTCCCGCAGTACGGCGTGGGGCTGCTGCACGGCCAGATGGCCAAGGCGGAGAAGGACGCCGTCATGGAGTCCTTCAGGAGAGGGGACGTCCAGCTCCTGGTGTCGACCACCGTCATCGAGGTGGGCATAGATGTCCCCAACGCCACGGTCATGATGGTGGAGAACGCGGACCGTTTCGGCCTCTCCCAGCTGCACCAGTTGCGGGGGCGCGTGGGCAGGGGCGAACACCGCTCCCACTGCATTTTCGTCTTCACGGGCGACGGCGAGGAATCGTTGCGTCGCAGGAAGGCCATCGCCGAGATAAGCGACGGCTTCGAGCTGGCGGAGGCCGACCTGGATATCCGCGGCGAGGGCACCCTTTTCGGCACGCGCCAGTCGGGGGTCTCGGACCTGCGGGTGGCCCGGCTCAACAAGGATTACCGCCTGCTGCGCGCGGCGCGCAGCGATGCCTTCTCCCTGGTGGAGGAGGACCCCCACCTGGAGAGGCCGCATAACCGCCTGCTGCGGCTGGAGGTGAGGGAGAGATACGGCGAGAACCTCGCGTGGCTCTTCCAGGCCTGAGGCGCACGGGGTGGTGGAAAGAATTGTCATGGTATAAAGTGGCAGCATGAGGATCATCGCGGGAGAGGCGAAGGGAAGGCACATCAGGGCTCCGCGCGGGAGGAACACGCGGCCCATGCGGGATTTCGTGCGCGAGGCGGTATTCGGCATGCTGGGGGAGCGCGTGGCGGGCGCGCGGGTGCTGGACCTGTTCGCCGGCAGCGGTTCCCTCGGACTCGAGGCCTTGAGCAGGGGAGCGCAGCACGCGGTCTTCGTGGACAGGGGAAGGGAGGCGGCACGTATTATTCAGGAAAATCTGGATAAGCTTGGCATGAGCGACAGGGGAACGGTGGTACGGTGCGAGGTCCTCGATTACCTGCGTAAAAACCGCTTACCCGGGAGCGCCTTCGATTTGATTTTTATAGACCCACCCTATAAAATTGATGTCAATTACCGCGAAGAAATGCTGAAAAGACTGGCCGACGGCGGGTTCCTGGGGCCCTGCGCAGTGCTGGTGATGGAGGCTCCGCTGCGGAGCTCGATCCCCGGGGCGCCTCCGGGATTGGGTTTCCGGGAGAGAAGAAAATACGGAGAGACCGCGGTCGATATTTACATGCAGGAGGAAAATATTGTAAGGGAGGAGAGGGGGGCAGGCGAGGAATGACGGTAGCGATATGCCCGGGAACGTTCGATCCCATAACCAATGGACACCTGGACGTCATAAAGAGGGCAAGCCACTTCTTCGAGCGCTTCATCGTGGCCGTGGCGGCCAACCCCGCCAAGGAACCCCTCTTCGACCTGGAGGAGAGGGTGTATCTCCTGCGCAAGGCCACGGAGGGCCTGGAAAACGTGGAGGTTGAGTCGTTCGACACCCTGCTGGTGGATTTCGCCCGCAAGGTGGGAGCCACGGCCATCATCAAGGGCCTGCGGGCGCTGAGCGATTTCGAGTACGAGTTCCAGATGGCCCAGATAAACCAGGCGCTGGACGAGCATATCGAGACCTTTTTCGTCATGGCCAACCCCATGTACACCTTCATAAGCTCGAGCGCGGTAAGGGAGGTCGCGAGCTACGGGGGTTGCGTGAAGGGCCTGGTGCCGGAGAATATAGAGGGGGAGCTGATAAGGATGTTCAGAAAGAAATTCGGCGGCTCGCAGAAAGGGGCGGTCTAAATGGATGTCTTTCAACAACTGGATCGCATAGAGGATCTCATAGTATCCAGCAAGCACGTGCCCTTTTCCTCCTCGGTGATGGTCAACGAAACGGAGATATTCGAGCTGCTGGACGAGTTCCGCAGCTCTCTTCCGGAGGAACTCAAGCAGGCACGGTGGATGGTAAAGGAAAAGCAGGAGATCATGGAGGAGGCCCGCAAGGAGGCCGAGAGGATACGGGAGGAGGCGCAGGAGGAGAGGAGGCGCCTCATAGACGAAACGGAGATCATCAAGGCGGCCAAGGCAGAGGCGGAGAAGATCATCGAAGACGCGCAGGCACAGGCGAGGGAGATACGGCTGGAGGCTGAGGATTACGCCGACGAGCGCCTGGCCAACCTCGAGGTGACCTGTTACAAGCTGCTGGAGGTGATCAAGAGGGCGCGCGAGAGGCTCCAGGGGCCTCCGGAGCAGGAGGAGGTGAGCGAGGAGTTCGACCTGGAGTGACGCCGCGCCTCCCGCGGGCCGCGGAGACGCCAGTGCCGTGCGAGACAGCGCAGAGGGGGCGGTTTTCGCTCAAGCAGGCAGGCCGCCCATCCACCCCGTGACCGTACGAACCCGGACATGCAACCCCGCCATGGCATTCACGCTTGCCAACCCCCACCCTCATCCGCAACACTTGTCCTGGGGCGGTTGTCGCCCCTGAGAGTGATACCGCTGCAGGCGGGAGGAGATGCTTGATGAGCGAGTCGCTTGCCTCGCGCAGGCTCAGGGTGCCCGTTTCCAGCCTCATGAAGAAGCTTTTCTCGCGGGAGAGGTTCCGGGCCGACCTGGACATCGCGGTGGGAGAGCAGGGGTTGTACGAGCGCGGCGGGCTGGGTGGCCTCAGCCTCGACCTGTGGCTGGAGAGCAGCCCGGACGGCATAAGGGTGAAGGGCAAGGTGCGGGGCACCGTCGGCATGGAATGTACCCGCTGCCTGAAGGAGTACCGCCAGGAGCTGGACATCGACGTCGACGAGTTCTACAGGCGTCCCGGCCTGGGGGCTGCCGCCGGGGAAGGCGGCAGGCTGCCGCGGGAGGTCGAGGTGCCGGAAGAGGACGCTTACCTCATCGAGGAGAACACCGTGGACCTCAACATCCTGGTCAACGACGCCGTGCTGCTCAGTATGCCGATAAAGCACCTGTGCAGACTTGATTGCCGCGGATTGTGTCCCCGTTGCGGGAAAGAGTTGAACCAGGGTCCCTGTGACTGCCGCGGGGATGATATCGACCCACGACTGGAGGTGCTGCGCACGCTGCTGGAGGATGAGGGGGAGTGAGGGGCGGCCACGCCTGGCGGACTCTGCTTGACCCGGGTTATGCACGGTATTTATACTCTGATGGTGTTTGTGCCGGATACATTAGAACTCGTGGTCATATCACGGAGGTGAGCATGGCGGTACCCAAGCGGAGGAAATCTCGCTCGCGCACCGCATCCAGGCGGGCGAAATGGGTGGCGCGACCCCTCCCCAAGGCGGAATGTCCGCAATGCCATTCCCCCAAGTTGCCCCACCGAGCTTGCCCCAACTGCGGAACCTACAACGGCAGGGAG
Source organism: Actinomycetota bacterium (assembly GCA_014360655.1). Classification (NCBI taxonomy): domain Bacteria; kingdom Bacillati; phylum Actinomycetota; species Actinomycetota bacterium. The sequence goes on from JACIXC010000002.1 coordinate 125,121, forward strand.
ATCCTGGAAAGCGAATGACGCCGCGACTACGCGGACGAAACCCCACGTTGAGCTGCGGGATCCCGTGAGGAGCTGGCTATAGCATGGAGCGGTCGGAGATCGTCGTGGCCCTGGATGCCATGGGAGGAGACCGCGCGCCGGAGGCCATGGTGGCCGGTGCGCTGGATGCGCGCGATGAGCTGGGTATAAGTGTTCTGCTCGTGGGCGACGAGGAGAGGCTGTCGGTCCTGCTGCGCGAGGCGGGCAGGGGCGAACTCCCGGTCCTCCACGCGCCCGAGGTCATAGGGATGGCGGAAGAGGGAGCCCTGGCGGTGAGACGCCGCGAGGGCTCCTCCCTTGTTGCGGCGGCCCGGGCGGTCCGGGAGGGAAGGGCGCATGCCATGGTGTCCGCCGGGAACACGGGAGCCGCCATGGCCGCGGCCCTGCTCACCTGGGGCAGGATAAAGGGGGCCAAGAGGCCGGCGGTCGCGGTCGTTCTCCCGCCGCTGGATGCGCCCACCCTCCTCCTGGACGCGGGAGCGAACGCGGATTGCCGGCCGGAACACCTGCGCCAGTTCGCCCTGCTGGGAAGCGCCTATGCTTCCCTGCGCTTCGGCCTGGAGAAACCCCGCGTGGCGCTCCTCAACATCGGGGAAGAGGAGGGGAAGGGCAACCAGCTGGCACGCGAGGCCTACGCCCTCCTTGCGGCGGAGGAGAGGATCGACTTCGCCGGGAACCTGGAGGGGAGGGAGCTGGCCGCTCACGCTGCCGACGTGGTGGTGACCGACGGCTTCACCGGTAACGTGGCGCTCAAGGTGATCGAAGGAGTGGCGTCGATGATATTGAGGAGGCTGCTCGCCTCCCTCTCTTCATTGAGCGAGGAGGAGATGAAAGCGGTCCTCCCGGCCCTGGCGGGCCTGCGCGAGGAGCTGGATTACCGGGTCGTCGGTGGAGCGCCGCTGCTGGGCGTGCGCGGGATATGCATAATAGCCCACGGAAGCTCGGACGCGCTCGCGGTGAAGAACTCCCTGCGCGCAGCGGCCGAGGCTGTGGAGATGGGCCTGGTTGAAAGGACGGAGCGATTGCTGGCCGCCGAAAGAGGAGAGGAGTGATGAGGTTCCGGGGCAGGAGGAAGGCGGAGCCGGTCGAGGATAAGCTCGGCGTCGTCTTCCGCGACCGCGAGCTGCTGCGCAGGGCGATGACCCATCGTTCCTACGCCCATGAAGCCGGGCTGGACGCCGGCGACACCAACGAGAGGCTGGAGTTCCTGGGAGACGCCGTCCTTGACCTGGTGATCTCCGACTACCTCTACCGCCATTACGAACACCTTGACGAGGGGGAACTCACGCGCGTCAGGTCTACCCTGGTGAACATGAACCTGCTGGCGGAGGTCGCACGCGACCTCGGCCTGGGAGAACACGTCATGCTCAGCCGGGACGAGAGGGCGGACGGGGGCGCCGACAAGACATCGATCATAGCCGACGCCGTGGAGGCGCTCATCGGAGCCGTCTACCTGGACCGCGGCCTGGAAGCCGCCAGGCGCCTGATCATGCGCCTCTTCCGGGAGCGGCTGCAGCAGGCGGTGGCGGGGGAACTGGATTTCGACTACAAGTCGCGCCTGCAGGAGCTGGCGGTCAAGCAACGGGGGATACTGCCGAAGTACCGCCTGCGGGAGGAGGGTCCCGATCACTGCAAGACCTTTTACGCCACCGTGTACGTGGCGGGCAGGAAAATGGGGACGGGGAGGGGGAATTCCAAGAAGGAGGCGGAACAGTCCGCCGCCCGCGAGGCGTTGCGCCGCATAAGGGAAGGGTGACGACCCCGCGGGCCCCGGTCAGGGCTGTTGCCATAAACGGCCCCCGGGTGTTATTGATAGATGATCCATTGCGAGGCTGCTGCGTGGGATGAGGGGCGCCTGTCGGCATCGCGCCACTCACGCCGGTAAGAAAAGGGGGGATGAAGTTGGCAGGCATCGGTATAGTCACGGATTCCACCGCGTATCTCGGGGAGGATTACGCCAGGGAGCACGACATAAAGGTGGTGCCCCTGAAGGTCATCATGGACGACGTCTCATACCGCGAGGGCATAGACATCACCCACGATGAGTTCTACCGGCGACTGCGGGAGCCCGGGGTCTTTCCCACCACCTCCCAGCCCTCCGCAGGCGAGTTCCTGGAGGCCTACCGGGAAATGGCGGACAGGTACGACGCCCTAATCAGCATACACATCTCCGCCGGCATCAGCGGCACCTGCGAATCGGCGCGTTCGGCCGCCATGGAGATGGGTGATTTTCCCATCAGGATAGTCGACTCCCGCTTCACCAGCATACAGCTGAGCATGTTCATCGACGAGCTGGTCCGGGGGAGAAAGGAGGGGATGGGGCTCGATGAGCTGATGGGGATGGTGGAGGAGAAGATCAAGAACAGCACACTCCTCTTCATGGTGGCCACCCTCGAATACCTGCACCGCGGCGGGAGGATCGGTGGCGCGCAGGCGTTCATGGGCTCCATGCTGCGCATCAAGCCCATCCTCTACATAGACGGGACCATCGACGCGCTGGAGAAGGTGCGTGGGGCGAACAAGGCCCTGGATCGCCTGGTGGAACTCGCGGCGGAGAAGGCCGGCGGCCGCAGGGTGAAGGTCGGTCTGACCCATGTGCAGGACGAGGAACGCATGTTCGAGCTCATGGACAAGGTGAAGGCCGCTCTCGACTGCGATCCCGAGGACATCCGCTGGAACGAAACGGGACCCGTGATCGGCTCGCACGTCGGGCCGGGTACGGTGGGTGTGGGCTTCTACTATTGATACCCGCGCGGGCGTATGTCTTTCCTCCTTCCGACGGCCGGGCCGCCGGGTAACGGTCTCGCTCGCAGGCTCGCTGCGACCGACCCGGTCGTTCCCGGCCTGGGTCGGTTGCGTATCCTTCCTTCTTCCGGCCCGGGGCCTCAGGGTAACGGTCTCGCTCGGCGCCGCGTACCTTTCTTATAAATCCGGAACGTTGGGAAAGGCGCACTCGCTGCGACCGACCCTGTAGTTCCCCGGGCTGGGTGGGTGGAAATACGTCCTTCTTCCGGCGGCCGGGCCGCCGGGTAACGGTCTCGCTCGCAGGCTCGCTGCGACCGACCCGGTCGTTCCCGGCCTGGGTCGGTTGCGTATAAGGAGGCCGGGCCGGGGCTCGTGCTCGCTCCGCGACGCGCGGCCTCGCGATGGTTTCACCCTTTAATGCAGGTGCTCAATCCATGCAAGGGTTTATCATATGCCTTCCTTGTCCGGAGGCCGCTTGCGATGTCCCTCGCCCGACCCCGGACCCGGCCTTGGTGGGTGGGTATATGTACTTCTTCCGGCGGCCGGGCCGCCGGGTAACGGTCTCGCTCGCAGGCTCGCTGCGACCGACCCTGTAGTTCCCCGGGCTGGGTGGGTGGAAATACGTCCTCCTTCCGACGGCCGGGCCGGGGCTCGTGCTCGCTCCGCGACGCGCGGCCTTGCGATGGTTTCACCCTTTAATGCAGGTGCTCAATCCATGCAAGGGTTTATCATATGCCTTCCTTGTCCGGAGGCCGCTTGCGATGTCCCTCGCCCAACCCCCGGACCCGGCCTTGGTGGGTGGGTATATGTACTTCTTCCGGCGGCCGGGCCGCCGGGTAACGGTCTCGCTCGCAGGCTCGCTGCGACCGACCCGGTCGTTCCCGGCCTTAGTGGTTGCGTATAAGGAGGCCGGGCCGGGGCTCGTGCTCGCTCCGCGACGCGCGGCCTCGCGATGGTTTCACCTTTTCATGCGGGTACTCAATCCATGCAAGGGTTTATCATATGCCTTCCTTGTCCGGAGGCCGCTTGCGATGTCCCTCGCCCGACCCCGGACCCGGCCTTGGTGGGTGGGTATATGTACTTCTTCCGGCGGCCGGGCCGCAGGGTAACGGTCTCGCTCGCAGGCTCGCTGCGACCGACCCGGTCGTTCCCGGCCTTTGCAGGTTGGAAATCCGTTCTTCTTCCGGCCCGGGGCCTCAGGGTAACGGTCTCGCTCGGCGCCGCGTGAATATGCTCGCTGCTCGCCGTTTCTTCAGGTGCGGAGGGATATCCCATCAGGTGAGAACGTACTTATAATATGGGCGAAAAGGTGCCGGAATGGAAGCGGACCTGGCATGAAGGGGAAAGCAGGGGGCAAAGAGAAAAATATTAAAACCGTACCGGGATAGGAGGAAAGGAGAGCCGACGAGCATGTACCTGAAATCATTGAGCGCGCGCGGCTTCAAATCCTTCGCCGATAGGATAACCCTGGAGTTCGAGCCCGGGATCGCGGTTATCGTCGGTCCCAACGGCAGCGGGAAGAGCAACATCGCGGACGCGGTGCTCTGGGTGCTCGGGGAACAGAGCCCCCGCAACCTGAGGGGGAGCAAGATGGAGGACGTCATCTTCTCCGGCAGCGCGAGCCGCCAGCCCCTCAACATGGCGGAGGTATCGCTGGTCCTCGACAACAGCGGCGGAGGCATCCCGCTTGCGTTCCCGGAGGTGGTGGTGACGCGCCGCATCTTTCGCAGCGGGGAGAGCGAGTACCTTCTCAACAACACTCCATGCCGCCTCGTGGACATACAGGAGATACTCTCCGACCTGGGCGTGGGGCGGGAGTTGACGGCGGTGGTGAGCCAGAACCGGCTGGAGAGCATCCTCCGCAGCGGCGCCGAGGAGCGCAGGGTATTCATCGAGGAAGCGGCCGGTTTGCGCAAGCACAGGCGCCGCAAGGAGAAGGCCCTGCGCAAGCTGGAGGCCATGGAGCACAACCTGGTGAGGGTAAGGGACATCATCTCCGAGGTGAACAAGCAGTTGCGTCCCCTGGAGAAGCAGGCGCAACAGGCGCGCGAGAGCAACCAGCTGGCCTCGGAGATAAGGGATCTGTCCCTGCGCATGCTGGTGGCCGAGATGGAGGACGTGAGGAGGCAGTGGGAGGAGCGTCGGCAGGAGGAAGGGAACCTGCAGGAGAGGCTGGAAACCGCGGTCGCGGAGATAAAGGAGAACAAGGAGAAACGGGCCGCGCTCGAGGCGGAGGTAAGGGTCCTGCGCGAAGCGCTCGACGCCTGCCGCGAACGCGACATGAGGCTGCTTTCCCTGGGGGAGAGGCTGCGCGCCTGTGACAGCCTGGGCCGCGAGAGGCTCAGGCTTTACGCGGCGCTCTCGGGCGAGGCGGACTTGCGGGAGAGGTGGCGCTCGCGGAGGGAAGAGGCGGAGGAGAAGATGGCGGCCCTGGAGGCCGAGCTGGCGCAGGCGCTGCAGGAGATGGAAGGGATGCGCGGGGAGGAGGCATCCATGCGGGAGCGCCTCGGCCGCCTGAGGGAGGAACTGGGAAGGGCCCGGGAGGCAAGGGATGAGCTGCGGCGATCCCTGCAGGGCGCACGGGAAGGGCTCGCGCAGATCTCGGAAAGGCTGGCGAAGGAACTGGAGCTCGGCGAGTCCCTCGAGGTCGAGGAACGGACCGCCCTGGCGGAGCGCGAGAGGCTCGCCGCGGAACGCTCCGGCCTCGAGGAGACGGCGGCCCGCATGGAGGAGGAGCTGGCCAGGGTGGAAGAGCGGCGGCGGGAGTGCGAGGAAAGGCTGGCCGCGGTCCGCGAGGAGCTCGCCCGCCGCGAGGAAGAGCTCGCTTCCCTGTCGCGGCTTGAGGCGGAGTCCTTCCGTGAGGAGGCGCTGGCGGCGGCCAGGTTGCAGGCGCTCCAGGAGGTGCAGGATTCCCACATCGATTACGCCGCCGCGGCGAGGCGCGTACTGGAGAACAGCGGCGGGCTGCCGGGCGTGAAGGGGTTGCTGCTGCACGAGATCAGGATAGAGGAGAAATGGGAGAAGGCGATCGAGTCCTACCTGGGGCCGTGGCTCTTCTCCGTCATCGTGGAGAGGCTCGGCGACGCCATGGCCGCGGTGCGCGCGCTGAAAAGGGAGGGCGAGGGCTTCGCCATTTTCCTGCCCCTGCGCGAACTGGAAACTTCTTCCATGCAGGAGGCGGCAGGCGTGGCGGAGGCGGTGGGCGGCGTTTCCGCCCTCCAGGTGGTGGAGTGCTCACCGGAGATACGGCCCGCCGTCGTGTCCCTGCTGGGGGACGTGGTGCTCTGCTCCGGCCTGAGAGAGGCGGAGAGCAAGGCGGAGCTGTTCCCCAGGCTCACCTTCGTGACCGCGGACGGCGACGTCATAGCGCCGCGGCGCGCGGTGAAGGGAGGGGCGCGCCCCCGCAGCCCCTTCCACGTGGTCGCCAGGCGGCGGGAGATGGAGCGGCTGCGCGAAAAGCTCGCGCTCTGCGAGGGGGAGGCGAACGACCTGGAGGCGCGGCGCGTGGAGGCTTCCGGAGCCGTTTCGCGCCTGCGCGCCGAGCTGGAGCGCGTGGCGGACGAGAGGCGCGGTCTCGAGGGAGAGATACGGGAGGGGGAGACGGCGCTGCGAGGACTGAGGCAGCGGATAGAGGAGAAGGGGAAGGAGCTCGCGCGCCTTGCGGAGAGAATGGACGATATCGCGGGGAGGCGGGCGGAACACGAGGAGAGGCTGCAGGGCCTGCGGGAAGAGGAGGAGGAACGCCGGCAGACCATGCGGTGCGCCGAGGCGCCCCTCGGGGAAGCGGAAACCAGGGTGGAGGAACTGCGCGGCCGCGAGAGGGAGATGGCGGAGCGCCTGCAGGAGCTGAAGGCGCACGAGGCCTCCCTGCGCGAACGGCGGTTCCACCTGGAGCGCAGGATAGCGGAACTCGAGGAGGAGGCGAAGGGACCCGCGGTGCCGGGGAAGGAGAAGATCGCGCAGGTCGCGAGCGTACAGGAAAGGCTGCTCACCCTCGTGGCCGACCTCTCGGAGGTGCACGGGAGGTTGACGAGGCGCATGAAGGAGCGCGAGGAGGCGACCAGGTCGAGGCTCTCGGAGGCGGAGGCGGAGATCGCCGCCCTCCAGGAGAGGCTGGAAGAGCTGGAGGAGCGCGAGTCCGAACTGCGCGAGATGGTGCATCACGGCGACCTGGCCTCCACGCAGCTCAAGATGCGAGTGGACATGCTCGTGCAGCGCCTGCTGGAGGAGTTCAAGGTCCCGCTGGAGACGGCGTTCAGCGAGTACATGCCGACGGAGAGCATGGAGGAGATGCGTTCCAGGCTGGAAAGGCTGGAAAGGCGCCGGGAAGCGCTGGGGCAGGTGAACCCCAGGGCGGTGGAGGAATACCAGGCGCTGAAAGAGCGTCACACGTTCCTCATGGAGCAGGTGGAGGACCTGCGCGAGAGCAAGGCCGCGCTCCTCAAGGTCGTACGGGCGATCGACCGGGAGATAATCCGCATATTCAAGGAGACCTTCGAGGAAGTGAACATGCATTTCCAGGAACTCTTCGAAAAGCTCTTCCCGCAGGGGAGGGCGGAGTTGAGCCTCAGCGACCCCACGGACCTCCTGCACACGGGGGTGGAGATCGAGGCCCAACCCCGCGGCAAGCGGCTGAAGAAGCTCACCCTGCTCTCGGGAGGAGAGACGGCCCTCATCTCCCTGGCCTTCCTCTTCGCGATCTTCAAGACGCGCCCCAGCCCCTTCTACTTCCTGGACGAGGTGGAGGCGGCCCTGGACGACGTAAACCTGCACCGCTTCCTGAACATGCTGCGCGAATTCAAGGGCGATTCGCAGCTCGTAGTCATCACCCACCAGAAGCGCACCATGGAGATCGCCAACGTCATCTACGGCGTCTCCATGCAGGCCTCTGGCGTCTCGCGCGTTGTCAGCCAGAAACTGGAAGAAACGGAGCGCCTGGAGCGCACCGGCATCGCCTGACCTCAACACGAGCCCCTTCCGGTCATCCGCGCGGGAAACATGCCGCGTAGACGTTCCAGGCCGCTTCGGCCGCGGGGCGCGGTGCAGGGCGCGCGGGCGGCGGTCACGCTATTTACGCTATGATATTCAATGGCGGTGTCCGGGGAGCGGCAGGCGCGGCCCGCCGGCGGCGTTAGCGAGGATGATGGTGATGGGAGAGGACAGGAAAAGCGACAGGGAGAGACGGAAGAGGGACAGGGAGGAGAAAAAGAGGCGGGAGAGGGAGGAGAAGGCCCGCCGCAGGGAAGAGCTGAGGGAGCTCCGGGAGGCGCGCAAGAGGGAAAAACTGGAAGCCCTCCGGGAGCTGGGCGACCTCCCTGACGTGGGGCGTGGCGAGGGAGAGGAGGTCCGCTGCGCTCCCGGTAGCGTGGAGGGCGCGTGGGAGATGGCGCGAGGGGAGGCGACGCCTGGCGGCGTCGCGGCAGGGCTGGCCCCTTCCCCTGCTTCCGGAGAGGGCCGGTGGGACGGGTTGGAGGCGGCGGCACGGGAAAAGGAGGCCGCATCGGAGGGTACGGCCGCCGCCGTGTCCGTGCGGGGCGAGGATGAGACGGGGGAAGGGAGAGAGGGAGCCGGGAAGGAGGAGGAAAGGGAGAGTTGGTTCTCCCGCCTGCGCAGGGGCCTTTCGCGCAGCCGCAGCGGGCTGGTCACGCCCCTGGCGAGGGCCATGGCGGCACGCCGTTTCGACGACGCCTTCTGGGAGGAGGTAGAGGACATCCTGGTGGGGGCAGACGTGGGCATGGAGATGACCATGCTCCTCGTGGAGCGGGTGAGGGAAGCGGTGGCGCGGGAGAAGCTGAGGGAGCCGGAGGAGCTCATGGAGGCCTTCCGCAGGGTGGTGGCCGAGGCCCTCGACACGGGGGAACGTTCTCTGCGCTTCGCCGACCCCGGTCCCAGCGTCTTCATGGTGGTGGGGGTGAACGGGACGGGAAAGACCACCACCATCGCCAAGCTGGCGCACCTCCTGCGCGGCGAGGGGAAGCGGGTGCTCCTGGCGGCGGGGGACACCTTCCGGGCGGCGGGCATCGAGCAGCTGGAGACATGGGGGGAGCGCGTGGGCGTGCACACGGTAAAACACCGGCAGGGGGCGGACGCCGCCGCCGTGGTGCACGACGCGGTGGAGTCGGCCCTGGCCCGCGGCATGGACGTGGTCATCGCCGACACCGCCGGCAGGCTGCACACCAAGGCCAACCTCATGGAGGAGCTGAAGAAGATCAAGCGGGTGGCGGAGCGCAACGCCCCGGTGACCGAGACCCTCCTGGTCATCGACGCCACCACCGGGCAGAACGGGCTCATCCAGGCGCGCCAGTTCAAGGAAGCGGTGGAGGTGACGGGAGTGGTGCTCACCAAGCTGGACGGCACCGCCAAGGGTGGCATCGTGGTGGCCATCGCCCACGAGCTGGGTATCCCCATCAAGCTCATCGGCGTGGGCGAGAAGCTGGACGACCTCCACCCCTTCGACCCGGAGGAGTTCGCATCCGCCCTCTTCTCCTGAGGGGACGGGGAAGACGGGGACGGACGACTTTTGACATTACCTGGCCTTTCGGATAGTTTAAATAGTTTAGTGGTGCGGCGTTGACCGCCCGGGCAAGAAGACGGGAACGTGCCCCGCGAAACGGCGTCCGGCGGGGACGGCGGAGGGAAGAGGATGTTCGATAACCTGAGCGACCGCCTGCAGGACATCTTCAAGCGCCTGCGGGGGCGCGGGAAACTGACCGAGAAGAACGTCGACGAGGTGATGCGCGAGATACGCCTCGCCCTCCTTGAGGCCGACGTCAACTTCAAGGTGGTGAAGGATTTCGTAGGCAGGGTGAGAGAGAGGGCGGTGGGACAGGAGGTGCTGCGCTCCCTCACGCCCGCCCAGCAGGTGATAAAGATAGTGAACGAGGAGCTCACCGAGCTCCTGGGCAGCAGGAACGAGCGCATCAGCTTCGCCGGGAGGCCGCCCTCGCTGATCATGCTCGTGGGCCTGCAGGGCTCGGGCAAGACCACCGCCGCCGCCAAGCTGGCCCATCACCTGCGCGGCCAGGGGCGCCACCCCCTCATGGTGGCGGCCGACGTCTACCGCCCCGCCGCCATCGACCAGCTGGAGAAGCTGGGGCAACAGGCGGGCATCGAGGTCTACGCCGAGCGCGGGGCCGACCCCGAGACCATCGTGGAGCACGGCATACGCAAGGCGGAGAAGGAGGGCCTGGACACGGTGATCGTGGACACCGCCGGGCGCCTGCACATCGACGAGGGGATGATGCAGGAGCTGGTGCGCGTAAAAAGGAAACACCCGCCCCACGAGACCCTCCTGGTCGTGGACGCCATGACCGGCCAGGACGCCGTTAACGTGGCGCAGGCCTTCGCGGAGCAGGTGGGGTTCGACGGCGTCATCCTCACCAAGCTGGACGGTGACGCGCGGGGCGGCGCCGCCCTCTCCATCAAGTCGGTCACGGGCAAGCCCATCAAGTTCGCGAGCGTGGGGGAGAAGATAGGGGACCTGGAGCCCTTCTACCCGGACCGCATGGCCTCGCGCATCCTTGGCATGGGGGACATGCTCACCCTCATCGAGAAGGCCCAGGCGACCTACGACGAGAAGAGGGCCCAGGAGCTGGAGAAGAAGCTGCGCAAGCAGCAGTTCACCCTGGAGGACTTCCTGGAACAGATGGGGCAACTGAAGAAGATGGGCCCCCTGGACCAGATCCTGGGCATGATCCCCGGCCTCTCCCCCGCCAAGCTGAGAGGCCTGCAGGTGGACGAGCAGCAGTTCAAGAAGACGGAGGCCATCATCCTCTCCATGACACCCGAGGAGCGGCGCAGGCCGCAGATCATAGGCGCAAGCCGCAAGCAGCGCATCGCCCGCGGCAGCGGCACCAGCACACAGGACGTCAACCGGCTCCTGCAGCAGTTCCAGCAGATGCAGAAGCTGATAAAGCAATTCGGGAAGATGTCCCCCAGAAAGATGGGACAGATGTTCCCCTTCCAGTTGTAGCGGATCCGCGCGATTAGCGGGACGGGAGCAAGGAAAGGAGTGCATGTTACTTGGTGAAGATCAGGTTGCGGAGGATGGGGGGGAAGAAAAAGCCCTATTACCGCGTGGTGGCTGCGGACGCCCGCAGCCCGCGGGACGGCAAGTTCATCGAGACCCTGGGGCGTTACGACCCGCGCTGCGAGCCGTCCCTGATCGAGCTGGACGAGGAGAAGGTCCTGGACTGGCTGCGCAAGGGGGCGCAGCCCACGGACCAGGTGCGCAGGCTCATGGAGATCAAGGGCGTCTGGCAGAGGTTCCAGGAGGAAAAAAGTGGAAAGCAATGATGGAGGCAAGCGGGGGTCGGCCATGAAGGAACTGCTTGAATACCTGGCGAAAGCCCTGGTGGATAACCCGGACGGCGTGGAGGTGACCTCCGTGGAGGGCGAGAGGTCGGTCATCCTGCAGCTGCGCGTGGACCCCTCCGACGTGGGCAAGGTGATCGGCAAGAACGGGCGCATCGCCCAGGCCATGCGCACCCTCATCAAGGCCTCCGCGACCAGGGAGGGCCGCAACGCCATCGTGGAGATCATCGACTGAAGGCCATGCCTCGTGGTGGCGGGGAAAGCGACCTGGTGATAGCCGGAAGGGTCCTCAAGCCCTACGGCATACTGGGTTGGGTGAAAGTGGAGGTGCTCTCCAGCAATCCGCGGCGCTTCGCCTCCGGCAATTCCTTCATCCTGGAGGGAGAGGAAGGGCGTAAGCTCGTCCTGCGGGAGACGAAGAGGACGACGGGGGCGCTGCTCGCCCGCTTCGACGGGGTGGAGACGCGGGAGGAGGCGAAGGCCCTGGCGGGAAGGCACCTCATGATAACCCCGCAGCAGATGGGGGAGGCGCCGGAGGGGGCCTACTGGGAACACGACCTGCTCTCGCTGCGTGTCTTCACCACGCAGGGCCGCTTCCTGGGGGAGGTGGTCGAGGTGATGGAGACGGGCGCCAACGACGTCCTGGTGGTGAGGGGAGAGCGGGAATGCCTCATCCCCATGATCGGGGAGGTGGTGATGGAGATAGACCTGGAGGAGGAAAAGATTACCATCAACCCCATGCCCGGCCTGCTGGACTAGGCGCTCACCGCATGTCACCGCCGCCGCGGCGGGCCGTTCTTTCCCGGAGGTAAGCGAGGTGCGCATCGACGTTTTCACCATTTTCCCGGCGATTTTCACTTCCCCCCTGCAGGAAGGGCTGCTGGGAAAGGCGATAAGGAAAGGGATCGTCGAGGTGCGGGTGCACGATATACGGGAGTACGCCCCCGGCCGGCACCGGCAGGTGGACGACGCGCCCTTCGGGGGAGGGGCGGGGATGGTCATGAAGCCGGAGCCCGTCTTCGCGGCCGTGACGGGCGCGCTGGGGTACGGGATGGATGAGCTGGAGAGGCTGCGGGAGGAGGTGGCGGTGATCATGCTCACTCCCCGCGGAGCCAGGCTGACCCAGGAGAAGGTGGCCGAACTGGCCTCCCTTCCCCATATCGCCCTCATCTGCGGACGCTACGAGGGGGTGGACGAGAGGGTGCTCGAGCACCTCTGCAGCGAGGCCCTCTCCGTCGGCGACTACGTGCTCTCCGGCGGCGAGTTCGCGGCCCTGGTGATCATCGACGCGGTGTCGCGGCTGCTGCCGGGCGTGCTGGGGAACGAGGCCTCCCTGCGCGAGGAATCCTTCAGCGGCGGCGTGCTGGAGTACCCGCAGTACACGCGTCCCGCGGAGTTCCACGGTTGGAGGGTGCCGGAAGTGCTCCTCTCGGGGGATCACGGCGCCATCGAGAGGTGGCGCCGCGAGGCGGCCAGGGAATGGACGAGGAAGGTGCGGCCGGAGCTTTTGGGCGAGGAGGACGGAGCCGCCGGCATGGGGGAAGGAGGGGAAGGGGGCGGGTAAGACGCGGGCGCCGCGGCGGGGGGGCTCGTCACCGGGACCGCCGGGTTTCTTTCACGCGCGCATGAGTTAAAATGTACGGGATCGCCCATCGGCGCCTCACTTGCCCGGAGGCTGGTCGATGGTTTGTAATAGAACGGAAAGGAGGAGAGGATGCAGAGGACGGACATCGTAGAGAGCGAATACCTGAGGGATGACATACCGGATTTCCGGCCCGGGGATACGGTAAAGGTCCACGTCAGGGTGGTGGAGGGAAACCGGGAGCGTATCCAGGTCTTCCAGGGCGTGGTCATCGCCCGCAAGGGCGGGGGCACGCGCGAGACCTTCACCGTGCGCAAGGTCTCCTTCGGGGTGGGCGTGGAGAGGACCTTCCCCCTGCACTCGCCCATCATCTCCCGCATCGAGGTGGTCTCCCAGGGAAAGGTGAGGCGCGCCAAGCTCTATTACCTGAGGGACCGCGTCGGCAAGGCGGCCAGGATCAAGGAAAGGCGCAGGACCTGAGGTAGAGTCATGGCTGTATCCCCTCCCGGCGGTTCCCGCGAGGAGCGCGAGCCCGAGGAAAAAGCCGCCTCGCCTGCGGGTCAGGCCAAGGAGGGGGAGAGAGGGCCGGGCATCTCCACGCGGCGGGCCGGTGGAGGGGGCGACTGGTACGCGGCGGCCCTGGAGGTGGCGGTACTCTTTATCACCGCCCTGGTACTGGCCATATTCCTGCAGGCTTTCTTCATCAAGCCCTTCATCATCCCCTCTCCATCCATGGAGCCCACGCTCCAGGAGGGCGACCGGGTGTTGGTGGACAGGCTTACCTACCATTTCCGCAGACCGCGCAAAGGGGAGGTCATAGTCTTCCGTTTCAATCCCAACGACCCGGCGAACGCGACACAGGGCGGAAACCCGCTCTCCCGCTCACTGGACCTGCTGGCGGAGGTGCTCAACATCACCCACCAGGAGGCCATGCCCTTCATCAAGAGGGTGGTGGGCGTAGAGGGGGACGTGGTGGAGCTGCGCGAGGGCCAGCTTTACGTGAACGGCGAGCTTTGCCAGGTAGACTACGAGTACGTGTCGGACGGGAGCAACGGCAGGTGGGAGGTGCCCGCCGGGACGGTGATGGTCATGGGGGATAACCGCCCCAACTCCAACGACAGCAGGAGATGGGGGTTCGTTCCCTACGGTTCCATCATCGGCAGGGCCGTGGCCGTCTGGTGGCCTCCCAGCCGCTGGCGGGGCCTCTGAGGTTTGCGGACCATGGACCCGGCCTCGCATGCCGCGGAGAACTGGGCGCGCAGGCTCGGCTTTGCGAGGATAGCGGGCACCGACGAGGCGGGACGGGGGGCACTGGCGGGACCGCTGGTCGCGGCCGCGGTGGTCCTGCCGCCGGGGGAGCGCTGGGAGGGGCTGGAGGGTCTGGCAGACTCCAAGTCCCTCACGCCGGGAAGGCGCAGGGAGCTCTTCTCCCGCATCACCGCGGCGGCGCTCTGCTGGTCCTACGCCTGCGTCTCCCCGCGGGACATCGACGAGGCGGGCCTGCAGGCGGCGAACGTCGCGGCCATGCGCGAGGCCGTGCTCTCCCTCACGCCGGCGCCGGACCTGGTGCTGGTGGACTACTACAGGCTGGAAGGCCTGGGGATCCCGCAGTGGAGCCTGGTGCACGGGGACCGCTTATCTCGCAGCGTAGCCGCCGCCTCCATACTGGCCAAGGTGATACGCGATCACCTCATGCTGTCGTGGTGGGTTCGCTACCCCGAGTACGGGTTCGAGCAACACAAGGGATACGGGACTTCGTTCCACCGCAGGGCTATCGCCCTGCACGGACCGGCCCCCTGCCACCGCGGTTCCTTCCGCGGCGTGCAGCAGATGCGCCTGGGATTCGCATAGCACGGGACGGGATGGGGTGCGCGGGTCGGCGGGTCGCGGCGGCGGTTTCGGGGGAGCGGATGCGAGGAGGACCATGCACGGGAAGCAGGCGGAGGGCGGGCACAACCGCAGCATGGGCCGGGAGGGGGAGGAGGTCGCCTCCCGCTACCTGAGGAGACGCGGTTACCGCATTTTGGAGAGGAACTACCGCTCGCCCTTCGGGGAGCTGGACATCATCGCCGGGAAGGCGGGGAAGCTTGTTTTCTGCGAGGTCAAGGCGCGCACCGTGGGAGACGCGGAGGAGGCGCTGGCCGCGGTGGACGCCAGGAGGCGCGAGCGCATGGCGAAGGCCGCTTCCTATTATCTCGCCCGGGAAAGGCCTGAGGTCACCGTCTGCCGCTTCGACGTCATAGCCTTGCTGAAGAAGGGCGGGAAGTGGAAAATAGTCCATGTCGAGGACGCCTTCGTAATGGGAGATCTATGAGGACTGTGGGTGATCATGAAGCCCTGCCCCTGGTGCGGAAGGAACAACCTGGACAGCGACGAGTACTGCTTCAACTGCGAGCGTGACCTCAACGCCGTGCCTGGTCCCGAGGACGAGGTGTGGGTCGAGGAGGAGATAAGGCGCATCCGCGTGCGCAAGCCGCCCTCCCTGGTACGGCTGGTTATCTCTTCCCTCCTGCGCAAGGCGATATACGGCCTGCTGGCGCTGGGGGGTTTCTTCATCGTGGCCCTCGTGGCCATCTGGGTCAGTTACGACAACACGGTGGTCGCCCTGGCGGCGCTGGCCCTGTTGTGCCTCTGCGTTCTACTCTCGGTTTACGGGCCCGACGTAAGGCTCTCCCGCAGGATAGGGATGCGCGGCGTGCTGGTGTCCGCGCTCACCAACCTGATAATCCTCGGCGTCTGCGTGCCGCCCTCCCTCTGGTTCTTGAGGCACCGCGGTTACATAGCGGGCGTTCTCCCCTTCCTGGCCCACACCTGGTGGGCTTTCGCCGCGTTCCCGGTCCTCGGGTGCCTGATCTCCTGGCTGGCGGGGAGGAAGGCGCCCGCGGAAACGGCCGCGCCCTGACGGCACCTCACCGTATTTTTCCGACGCGGGGCTTCCTTTCGCGCGCGAAGCATCCCGCCGCGCGGCGCACGATAATCCTCTTGTCTTATTCATATTATATAATATATATAACATGGGCAGGAGGTGATCGTGAAATGTACGCGAGGCTGGACAGCTGCTCCATACTGGGCATGGAGGTGTTGCGTGTAGAGGTGGAGGTCAACACCTCGGGCAGCCTTCCGGGAATATACATGGTCGGCCTTCCCGACGCCGCGGTCAGGGAATCCTACCGTCGCATCAAGGCGGCGATCGCCAACTCGGATCTCCCCTTCCCGGGGCAGCTCATAACCGTGAACCTGGCCCCCGCCCACCTGCGCAAGGAGGGCTCATACTTCGATCTGCCCATAGCCCTGGCCATGCTGGCGGTCACCGGTTGCCTGGACGCGGGCGCCTTCGCCGGGAGGCTCGTGGTGGGCGAACTCTCCCTCAACGGGACGGTGCGGGGAGTGCGCGGCGCGCTGGCCATGGCCCTTTGGGCGAGAAGGGAGGGATGGAGGGAGATAGTGCTGCCCCTGCCGAACCTCGCGGAGGCGTCGCGCCTGGAGGGGATAGAGGTGGTGGGCGTTGAGAGCCTGCGGCAGGCCCTGGAATACCTGCAGGGGAAACCCCTGCCGCGACCGGAGATACGCCGCATGGAGGAGGGCGACGAGGAAGGCCCGTGCCTCTCGGAGGTCAAGGGGCAGGCGCACGCCAAGCGGGCCCTGGAGATAGCCGCCGCGGGCGGCCATAACATAGTCTTCGTCGGGCCGCCGGGTTCGGGAAAATCCATGCTCGCGGAGAGGTTGCCCGGCATCCTGCCGCCCCTCGATCCAGAGGAAGCGCTGGAGGTGTCGAGCATCCACAGCGTGGCCGGCCTGCTCGACGGGGAGCGGCCCCTGTGCAGGAGGCCCCCTTTCCGCGCGCCCCACCATTCCATATCCCACGTGGGCCTGGTGGGAGGGGGAAGGAACTTCCCGCGGCCGGGAGAGATAACCCTCAGCCACCGCGGCGTCCTCTTCCTGGACGAGCTGCCGGAATTCAAGCGGGACGCGCTGGAGGTCCTCCGCCAGCCCATGGAGACGGGCGTGGTGACCATTTCCCGCTCCCTCGTGAACACCACCTTTCCCGCCAGGTTCCTTCTCGTGGCGGGTATGAACCCGTGCCCGTGCGGCTTCCTGGGAGACGAGGTGCGCCGCTGCTCCTGCCCTCCCGGTAGGATCAAGGCCTATTACAACCGTATCTCCGGTCCGCTCCTGGACCGCATAGACCTGCAGGTGGAGGTGCCCAGGCTTTCCCCCCGGGAGCTGGTGGAGCTCCCGCGCGGGGAAGGGTCGCAGGCGGTGAGGGAGCGCGTGATCGAGGCCAGGGAGAGGCAGAAGAGGCGCTGGGGTGGGGTCGCGTCCCTTAACGCCCACGTGGACATGACCGCCATGCACAGGTCCTCGCCCCTGGGGAGGGAGGAGAGGGAGTTCATGTTCGCCGCCGCGGGACGGCTGGGCTTGACGGCGCGCGGCTTTGACCGCTGCCTGCGCGTGGCGAGGACCATCGCCGACCTGGCCGGCAGGGAAAGGGTGACCGTCGCCGACCTCGCGGAAGCGGTGCAATACCGTTCCCTGGAAAGGTTGCGGAGTGCGTGGGCGATGGAGGAGGTGGTCCATGGAAAGGGCATATAGGGCCGCCCTGGCCTGCCTGCCGCGCATGAGCCCGCTCTCCCTGCCCAGGCTTATCTCCATGGCGGGAGGGGCATGCGAGCTCTGGGACCTCATCGCGAGGAAGAGCCCCGCGCTGGAGAAGTCGGTCGGGGCGGAAAAGATGGGGCTCTGGCGGTCGGCCTGCCGTGAGGCGGAGCCCGCGCAGGTGCTGCGCGGCCTGGAGGAACGGGGTATAAGGGTCATAATCCCCGGGGATGGAGCCCTTCCCCCGGACCTGTGGTCCATATACGACCCTCCGGCGCTGCTCTTCGCCGCAGGGAGGGAGGTGGACGCCCGCGCTCCTTTCGTCGCGGTGGTGGGCGCCAGGAAGGCTTCCGGGTACGGGAGGAGGTGCGCGCTCTTCCTCGCCTCGCAGCTGGCGCAATGCGGCGTCGTGGTGGTATCGGGAGCGGCGTACGGGATCGACGGGCATGCCCATCGGGGCTGCCTTGAGGCGGGCGGTCCCACGGTGGCCGTGCTGGGATGCGGCATCGACCGCGTCTATCCCCCGGCGCACGCACAACTCCTGGAGCGCATAAAGGAGAACGGGTGCCTTCTCAGCGAGTACGCGCCGGGCGAAGAGCCCCTGCCCTGGAGATTCCCCCACCGCAACCGCCTCATCGCCGGCCTGTCGCAGGCCGTGGTGGTGGTGGAGGCCTGCGAGAAGAGCGGCGCGCTGATCACGGCGGAGTTCGCGCTGGAGGAGGGGAGGGAGGTGATGGCGGTTCCCGGGCCCATCGACAGCCCACTCTCCAGGGGGACGCACTCGCTCATACAGAAGGGCGCCAAGCTGGTGGCGGGCGTCGAAGACGTGCTGGAAGAGCTGCAGGGGTTCCATCTCGAGCCGCCGCTCACGGGAACGGCGTTCACTTGCGCGTCGCCCGGCGCGCACGGTGAACTGCAGGCGAGGGAGAGGGCGTTGCTGGCGCTCCTGGTAGACGGCGCAAAGTCCCTGGACTCCATGGTCGAGGCGACGGGCGAGCCACCCGGCGAGATACTGGCCTCCCTTACCTCGCTGGCGCTCAAGGGCTGGGTTGCGGCTGAGCCGGGAGGCAGGTACTGCGCCACACGCCACCTTGGCGAGCTTGCATGACCGCCATTCGTTTAGTAACATTAGTTATAAATAGCAACATAAAATTCAGATATTGACAATAATAGATTTTAGTTTAATATTATATATAATTTTAACAGCAAGGTCGGCGAAGACGGGAGTGACGATGCGGGAGGAAACGGAGGATTTCCTACGCTTCCTGGAGACGGAGCGCAACCTCTCTCCGGAGACCCTGCGGGCTTACCGCGGGGACCTCGCCCTCTTCCTGGACTTCTGCGAGCGCGCCGGGGTGGGAAGTCCGGAAGCGGTGTCTCACCGTTTTATGAGGCGCTACCTGGCAAACCTGCAGAGCAGAGGTTATGCGCGCTCCACGGTCGCCAGGAGGGCCGCCGCCGTGAGGGGGCTCTTCCGTTACATGGTGCGCACGGGACGCCTTGAGGTCGACCCCACCCTCTCACTCACCCTGCCTCGGCGCGAAAGGAGGTTGCCCAGGGTCTTGAGCCTGCGGGAGGTGGAGAGCGCGGCCGCAAGGCACTCGCTTTACATATACCGCACCTCGTTGCGCGACATGGCGCTGGTGGAGCTGCTCTACGCCACCGGGATGCGCGTGGGAGAGCTAGCCGCGCTGAACCTGGGAGATATCGACCTGAAGAGAGGGGAGGTGAGGGTTCTCGGCAAGGGACGCAAGGAACGCGTGATCCCCGTGCATCGCGTGGCAGTCGAGATGATCGAGGCCTACCTGACCAAGGAAAGACACCGGCTTGCCGCGAATACAGGTATGGCAGGCGGGAAGGCGGAGCCCCTTTTCCTGAGCGTGAGGGGCGGCAGGTTGAGCGATCGGGGAGTGCGTCGGGTGGTTGAACGCTTCTATCGCGGGCTGGAAGGAGGGAAAAGGGTGAGTCCCCATACCCTCCGGCACACCTTCGCCACGCACATGTTGCAGGGCGGGGCGGACCTCAGGTCCGTACAGGAGCTGCTGGGCCATGTTGATTTATCGACTACCCAGATATATACTCATCTTAACAAAGGCCGAGTAAAAGAAGTGTTCTTTCAAGCCCATCCCCGCGCATGATGTCACCGCGAGAGACGAGCGTCCGGAAACCGAGATGGGGAGCATGTTGAATACGGCAGACTTTTACAAAAGAGGGGCGAGGTTGGAAGACATAGCGGATGTAAGCGGACTCTGGAAGCAGTTCAAGGAAGAAGGTTCGCAGGAGGCCAGGGAAAAGCTCATCCTCAACTACGCGCCCCTGGTGAAGTACGTGGCGGGCAGGGTTTCGTCCAGCCTTCCCCCCAACATCGAGTACGCGGACCTGGTAAGCTACGGCATCTTCGGCCTTATCGACGCCATAGAGAAGTACGAGCCGGAGAGGGGGATCAAGTTCGAGACCTACGCCCTGGCCAGGATCAAGGGGGCCATCATCGACGAGCTGCGCTCCATCGACTGGGTGCCCCGCTCCATCCGCTTCAAGGCGAGGGAGATGGAGAAGGCCTACGTCACGCTGGAGAACGAGCTCAAGCGGCTTCCCACGGACGAGGAAGTGGCCCGCCACATGAACATCAGCCTGGACGAATACCACCAGCTGCTGCAGCAGATGAGTTTCATCTCCCTTGTGGCCCTGGACGAGCTGTGGAACGTTGGCGGCGACAAGGGGGACAAGGTAAGCCTGGTGGATACCCTGGAGGACTCGCGGGTCAAGGATCCCTCCAAGACCTACGAGGTGGAGGAGATGAAGCAGATCCTGGCCAGCGCAATCAACCGCCTTCCCGAGCGGGAGAAGATCGTGATCAGCCTCTATTACTACGAGGGGCTGACGCTTCGGGAGATCGGGGAGGTCCTCGGCGTCACCGAATCCAGGGTCTGCCAGATGCACACCAAGGCCATCCTGCGACTGAGGGGGAGGCTGGCCAGCGCGAGAGGGGCTTTGGAGGTCTGATACCTCCACCGCGTCCGCGGCGTACGTGGGAAGCGAGGCCCGGCGGGAGCGCGGCCGTTGCCGGGGAAGAAGGCCCTGTGCTATATTTTACTGGCGCCGGGAAGTACTGAAAGGAGGTGGGCCGAGGAGGCTTTTCGGGAGGACGGCGCAGCGAGGCCCGCCACGGGCGGGATTTTTTTGTGGCCGTTAAAATTCACACGTCCGCTGACCCCGTGCCCTGGTGCCCGGCAGGGTGGGTGCGGGGGTAGAGGCGGGCGGAGGAGAGAACCAAGGAGGAACCATGACCGTCGTTTCCATGAAACACCTGCTGGAAGCGGGGTTCCATTTCGGGCACCAGACCCGCAGGTGGAACCCAAAGATGGCGAAGTACATCTTCACCGAGCGCAACGGGATATACATCATCGACCTGCAGCAGACCCTGTCACTCATAGAGATCGCCTACAATTTCATAAGGGACACGGTGGCGCAAGGCGGGTCGCTCCTCTTCGTGGGGACCAAGAAACAGGCGCAGGAGGCCATAAGGGAGAACGCCCTCCGTTGCGGCATGCCCTACGTGACCAACCGCTGGCTGGGCGGGACGCTCACCAACTGGGTGACCATCAGGCAGCGGCTGGAGAAATTGCGGCAGCTGGAGGAGATGGAGGCCTCGGGGGAGATCGACGCCATGCCCAAGAAGGAAGCGACCAGGGTGCGCCACCAGCTGGCGAAACTGCGACGCAACCTGGAGGGGCTGCGGGGCATGGAGCGCCTGCCCGACGCCCTCTTCATCATAGACCCCCGCAAGGAGAACATCGCACTCATGGAGGCCCGCAGGATGGAGATCCCCGTGGTGGCGGTGGTGGACACCAACTGCGACCCCGACCTGGTGGATTACGTGATCCCGGGGAACGACGACGCCATCAGGGCCGCCAACCTCATCTGCAAGATAATCTCCAACGCCGTCCTGGAAGGGAAGCAGCTCGGGGAGGTCATGCGCTCCCTGCAGGGCACGGAGGAGGAAGAAGGGGAAGGCGGGGAAGGGACCGCCGCGGCCGCCGAGGAGGAGACGGGAGCCCCGGAGGAGGAAAAGGTAACGGAGTGAGCGGCCGACACGTGACGCCGTGGTACGCCGTGATGTAAGGAGGAGAAATGGAGATAAACGCCGCACAGGTGAAGACGCTCAGGGAGTCCACCGGGGCCGGCATCATGGATTGCAAGAAGGCGCTGCAGGAAGCGCAGGGCGACATGGACAAGGCCCTGCGCATACTGAGGGAGAAGGGCCTGGCGGGAGCGAAGAAGAAGGCCGGACGCGCCGTGGCCGACGGCGTGGTGGACGCCTACATACATCTCAACAACCGCATCGGCGTGCTGCTCGAGGTGAACTGCGAGACCGAC
The DNA here is from genome assembly GCA_014360655.1 of Actinomycetota bacterium. Lineage (NCBI taxonomy): Bacteria > Bacillati > Actinomycetota > Actinomycetota bacterium. The sequence continues at coordinate 146,773 of JACIXC010000002.1, forward strand.
TTCGTGGCGCGCAACGAGACCTTCCGCGCCATGGTCCACGATATCGCCATGCACATCGCCGCGGCAGGCCCGCTCTTCGTCTCCGCCGAGGACATCCCCCCGGAGGTGCTCGAGCAGGAACGCGAGATATACCGTGCCCGTGCCCTGCAGGAGGGCAAGCCGGAGAAGGTGGTCGACAAGATCGTGGAGGGCAGGTTGAAGAAGTATTACGAGGAGGTATGCCTCCTGGACCAGCCCTTCGTGAAGGACCCCGAGATAACGGTGGGGGAACTGGTACAGAGGACCATCGCGGCGCTGGGCGAGAACATAGTGGTGCGCCGCTTCGTGCGCTACCAGCTGGGAGAGGCCCTCTGAGGCCCGGGGAACGTGCCCGCGCCCGGCGCCGCGCTGCGGGCGGGCGCGCCGGAAGCGGAAGGGTCGCGCAGCTCGCGCGGGCGCGGGAAGGTCATGCGGCCGGGAGAATAGAATAAGGGAACGAGGCCGAGTCAGACGGGGCGAAGGGGATGGTGAGATTGGAGGATGAGAGCAGGGCGAAGCCCCTTTACCGGCGCGTGCTCATAAAACTCAGCGGCGAGGCCTTCATGGGGGCCAGGGAGTACGGTATCGATCCGGATACGGTGAACTCCATCGCCGACGAGCTCGCCGAGGCCAACCGCATGGGGGTGCAGCTGGCGGTCGTGGTGGGAGGCGGCAACATCTTCCGGGGCGTGGCCGCCAGCGCGCGGGGCATGGACCGCGCAGCCGCGGATTACGTCGGCATGCTGGCCACGGTGATGAACTCACTGGCCCTCCAGGACGCGCTGGAGAAGAGGGGAGTGTTCACCCGCGTGCAGTCCGCCATAGAGATGCAGGCCGTGGCCGAGCCCTACATACGCAGGAGGGCCATCCGCCACCTGGAGAAGGGCAGGATAGTCATCTTCGCGGCCGGCACGGGGAACCCGTATTTCACCACCGACACCACCGCGGCCCTGCGTGCACTGGAGATCGGGGCGGAGGCCATCCTCAAGGCGACCATGGTCAACGGCGTCTACGACTCGGACCCCATGCAGAACCCGGACGCGGTCATGTACACCTCCCTCGACTACATAGACGTGCTGCGCCTGGGGCTGAAGGTCATGGACGCCACCGCCGTCTCCCTCTGCATGGACAACGCCCTTCCCATCGTGGTCTTCAACATGACCGTTCCCGGCAACATCATCAGGGTCCTTTACGGGGAGAGGATCGGCACCGTCGTAGCGGACAGGAAGGAAAGGGGGTAACAGGTGGTCGAGGACGTTCTGCAGGACGCGGAGAAACGCATGAGGAAGGCCGTGGAGCACGTGCGGGACGACTTCGCGGGCATTCGTACCGGCAGGGCCAGCGCGGCGCTTCTCAACCGGGTTTCCGTCAATTATTACGGGCAGCCCACCCCCCTGCAACAGATCGCCTCCATCGCCGTGCCGGAGCCCAGCCTTCTGGTGATCTCCCCCTACGACAAGAGCATCATCGGCGAGGTGGAGAAGGCCATCCTCGCCTCAGACCTCGGCTTGACGCCGGTGAGCGACGGCAACGTCATCCGCCTGCCCGTGCCCAAGCTCACGGAGGAGCGCCGCAAGGAGCTGACGCGCCTGGTAAGGGCCAGGGCGGAGGAGGGAAGGGTGGCCATCCGCAACATCCGCCGCGATGCCATCGAGAACCTCCGCTCCTTCGAGAAGGAAGGCGAGATCACCAAGGACGACCTGCACCGGGGCCAGGAGGAGATACAGAAGCTCACCGACCGCTTCGTCGCCGAGACGGACGAGATGTTGAAGGTGAAGGAAAAGGAGCTCATGGAGGTCTGAGCAGTGACCGTCGAGGAAAGGGCGGAGAAGACCCGTCTTTCCCTGCGCGCCCGCTTCGCCGACCTGGCCGTCCGGGTGGTCAGTGCGGTCGTCCTGGTGCTGGTGATGGTCATCCTCCTGTGGTGGGGGGAGATCCCCTTCACGGCGGGGATAGCGCTCATCGTCGCCGGCGGGCTGTGGGAACTCTACTCCACCTTCGGGAAACACGGTTACCGGCCCGCCGCCATCGTTTCCGTGGCCGCCGGCTGCGGGCTCCCGGTGATCGCCTACTTCATATCACGCAGCGAGGAGGGAGAGCTCACGCCGTTGGCCATACTCCTGGCCCTCTACCTCCCCGTCCTCCTTGCCTGGGTACTGTGCGGCCGCCATTCCCAGTCGCCCACCACGGACATGGCGATCTCCCTCCTGGGCGTGGTCCTTGTGGGGTTCTGTCTCTCCCACTTCGTCCTCATGCTCCGCTTCGACCAGGTGAACTGGACCGCCCCCTTCGCGGTGATCGTCATGGTCTGGGTCTACGACGCCGTGGCCTATTTCGCCGGCTCCGCCTTCGGGAAACACAAGGTGGCGCCGCGTATCAGTCCTGGAAAAAGCTGGGAGGGAACCGCGGCGGGCACGGCGGGCGCCTTCCTGGCGGCATACATCCTGCAGGTGACCCTGCACCGCGAGTGGCTCACGGTGGCCGTGGCCATGGAGCTGGCGGCCCTGGTGAGCGTCTTCGGGCCCCTGGGCGACCTATCCGAGTCCATGGTTAAAAGGGAGCTGGGGGTGAAGGACATGAGCTCGCTCATCCCAGGGCACGGCGGCATCATGGACCGCTTCGACAGCATGTTCCTCACCGCCGTGGTCTGCTACTACTTCCTCCGCTACCTGGTGATCAAGGCCTGAGGCGTGCCGCCTGCGCCCCCCGGCTCATTCCCCTATTATGGAGTGCTCCTCCGTGAAGAACATGCAGGAGGCGGCGAAGTCGATGAAGTTGGCCTCATCCTCCATCAGCGCGTTGTTCGCGTCCATGCCCTCCGGGCTGCTGTAGGCGTCCAGGAAGTCTTCGATGCTCTCCCACCACAGTTCGGCCGTTCCGTCATAGATGTCGCCCAGCCCCCTGAGCGACTTCATGAGGTCGTGCAACTCCAGAGGCATGGTGTGGCTCTGCACGTAGCGCAAGACCTTCAGCGCGGGACCGAGCCTGCGTACCAGGGGGCCGTGGCGGTTGAGCCAGTAATCGTGGAAATCCTCGTCGCTGAGGTCGGGACGCTTCTTCACGCAGTAGATGAGCTTGACCATCCTATCCCCCTCCTTCATCGATCCGTACCCGGAAGCCGTCTCGCCGCCGCGCCGCGCCGGCCCGCATTCATGTCATCATACAACAAGGGTGTCAGGCCCCGATAACCTTTATAATGTTCCTATGAAAGAGGCACAACATCGGCGGGGGCTGGCCATACTGGGATCCACGGGGTCCATTGGCACCCAGGCGATGGAGGTGGTGGAAGCCCACCGCGACCGCCTGCGGGCGCTCGCCCTTACCGCCCACCGCAACCTGGATCTCCTGGAGGAACAGGCCAGGCGCTTCCGGCCTGAGATGGTGGGCATGGTGGGCGAGGAGGAGGCGGCGGAGCTGAGGAGGCGCCTGGCGGGCACGGGGATCAGGGTCTGCGCCGGTAAGGAGTGCCTGCTGGAGGCCGCCCTCCATCCCGGGGCGGAGACGGTTCTCAACGCCGTGGTGGGCTCCGCGGGACTGCCCCCCACCCTGGCCGCGCTGGAGGCGGGAAAGCGCCTGGCCCTGGCCAACAAGGAGAGCATGGTGGCCGGCGGGGAGCTGGTGCTGAAAGCGCTGGGGAGGGGCGGGGAGATAATCCCGGTGGATTCGGAACACGGCGCCGTATTCCATTGCCTGCGCGGCGAGGACATGGAGAGCGTCGCCTCCATCGTGCTCACCGCTTCCGGGGGGCCCTTCCGCGGCCGCAGCCGCGAGGAGTTGGCCTCGGTCACGGTCGAGGAAGCGCTCTCCCATCCCACATGGAGCATGGGCAGGAAGATAACCGTGGATTCCGCGACCCTCATGAACAAGGGCCTCGAGGTGATCGAGGCCCACTTCCTCTTCGGTCTGCCCTACGAGAGGATCAAGGTGGTCGTCCACCCCCAGAGCGTCGTCCATTCCCTGGTGGAGTTCGTGGACGGCTCCTTCGCCGCACAGTTGAGCCTGCCCGACATGCGCCTCCCCATCTCCCTGGCCCTCTCCTACCCGGAGCGTTGGGGGCCACCCTTCCGGGTGACGCGCCCGTGCGACATCGCTTCCCTCACCTTCGAGGAGGTGGACAGGCGCACCTTCGGCTGCCTCGACCTGGCCTACGAGGCTGGAGAAAGGGGCGGGCTGCATGCCGCCGTCCTCAACGCCGCCAACGAGGAGGCGGTGGGCGCCTTCCTGCAGGGGCGCCTTCCTTTCCTGGCCATCGAGGAGGTCATAAGGGTGACCCTCGAGGATTACCGTCCCACGCCGCTGCGTTCGCTGGAGGACGTGCTGCGCGCGGAGGAATGGGCCCGCGCCCGCGCGGCGGAGGCCGCCGGGGAGCTTTCCGCCCGGGGAGCGGGCGCGGGGAGGAGGCGCGGCGGAGGTGAGGCGGAGTGACGGTTTTCCTTTACGTGCTCGCGACCCTCGCCGCCGTCATCCTCATGGTCATCACCCACGAGCTGGGGCACTTCGTGGCCGCCAGGATGGTGGGGGTTAAGGCCACCGAGTTCTTCGTGGGGTTCGGGCCGCGCATCTGGAGCACCAGGCGGGGGGAGACGGAGTTTGGCATAAAATGGATACTGGTCGGCGGGTACGTGAAGATCCTGGGCATGAACCCCGAGGAGGAAGTCAGCCCGGAGGACTGGCCCCACTCCTACAAGGGAGTGTCTCGCGCCCGCCGCTTCTGGATCATCATCTCCGGGTCGCTGGTCCACGTGCTGCTCGCCCTGCTCATCGCCTTCCTCACCGTCTGGCTCATAGGGGTCCCCGTGCTCACCAACACCGTGGGCAGCGTCGGCGAGTACGTCGAGGAGACGGGAGAGGAGACCCCCGCTCACCTGGCTGGCCTGCAGCCGGGGGATGTCATCCTCTCCATGGACGGGAAGGAGATGCGCGACTGGGAGGACGTGCGCGACTTCATCATCGCCAACCCGGGTGAGGAGGTGGAGGTACTGGTCGAGCGCGAGGGGCGGGAAAAGGCGCTCGTGGTGCGGCTGGCGGAGCTGGAGGACGGCAGGGGTTTCCTGGGCATAAGCCCGCAGCCGGGAGAGAAGCATTACTCCCTGGCGGCCTCCTTCGCGGAGACGGGGCGCTGGTACCTGGAATACTCCAGGGGGGTCTTCTACAGCATCTACCGCGTCTTCAACCTCTCGACCCTGAAACAGTTACTGGGCCTTGCGGAACCCACGGAGGAGAGGCCGATGACCGTGGTGGGCATAACGCGAGTGGCCGGCGAGCTGGCGGGCGAGGGAATGTACTATTTCCTCAACTTCTTAGCCTTCATCCTTCTCTTCCTGGCCTACATCAACCTGATGCCCCTCCCGCCGCTGGACGGCGGACACCTCCTAGTGCTCTTCGTGGAAAAGATCACCGGGAAGGATATCGACATGCGCAAGCTTTACCCGGTGGCGGTGGCGGTCCTGACCTTTTTCGCGATGATGTTCCTGCTCACCCTGCGGCTGGACATCACCAACCCCGTGAGCCTGCCATGACCGTGCGCAAGATCACCCGGCAGGTAATGATCGGGAACGTCCCGGTGGGCGGCGGGGCGCCGGTGAGCGTGCAGTCCATGACCAACACCCCGACCTGGGACGTCGCGGCCACACTGGAGCAGATAGGGCGCCTGCACGGCGCGGGGTGCCACATCGTGCGCGTGGCCGTACCCGCCCCGGGAAGCGGGGGCATGAAACGCGCCCTGCAGTCCCTGCGCGGCATCGTGGAGGGTTCCCCCCTGCCCGTGGTGGCGGACGTGCACTTCGACCACCGCCTGGCCCTCTTGGCCGTGGAGGCGGGGGTGCGCGGCCTGCGCATAAACCCCGGGAACATCGGGGGAGAGGATAAGGTGCGCGAGGTAGCCGCGGCGGCGAAGGCGGCCGGTATCCCCGTGCGCGTGGGGGTGAACGCGGGCTCCCTTCCCCGCCACATACTGGCGAAATACGGCCATCCCACGCCGGAGGCGCTGGTGGAGAGCGCGCTGGAGGAGATAGCCGTTCTCGAGAAGTACGGGTTTTATGATATAAAGGTTTCCGTGAAGGCCTCCTCCGTCCCCTTGACCATAGAGGCATACCGCCTCCTGTCGCGCGCGGTCGATTATCCACTGCACGTGGGGGTGAGCGAGGCGGGACCGCCATGGACGGGGACGGTGAGGTCGGCGGTGGGCATAGGAACACTGCTTGCCGAGGGGATCGGGGACACCATAAGAGTGTCGCTGGCGGGGGACCCCGTGGAGGAGGTGAGGGCAGGCCTGGCCATACTGCGGGCCCTGGAGTTGGCGAGGAGAGGGGCGGATATAGTGGCCTGTCCCACCTGCGCGCGCTGCCGCATCGACGTGGCCGCCATAGCGGGGGAGCTGGAGAAGCTGCTGGCGGACCTGAGGGCTCCCCTGCGCATCGCGGTCATGGGGTGCGCGGTCAACGGCCCGGGAGAGGCGCGGGAAGCGGACCTGGGGATAGCGGGCGGGAAGGAGCGGGGCCTCCTCTTCCGGCGCGGCGAGTCGGTCGGGTGGTTTCCCAAGGAGGAGCTCCTCTCCGTGCTCCTGCGCGAGGTGGAAAACATGGAACGTGACTGGGAGGAACAGGAGGGTCGCGCAGAGTAGAAATACGCGTGGCGGAAGGGACGGCGGGAGAGCCCCGCCGCGCGGCGGGAGAAAGGGCATGACGGAGAAGGCGGGATGAGACAGTCGAGGACCTTTATCCCCACCCTGCGGGAGAGTCCCGCGGACGCGGAGATCGCCAGCCACCGCCTGCTGCTGCGGGCCGGTTACCTGCGCAGGGTGGCATCGGGCATATACGAGTTCCTGCCCCTGGGGGTCAGGGTGCTGCGCAGGATCGGCGACATCATCCGCGAGGAGATGAACGCGGCGGGCGCGCAGGAGATCATGCTTCCCATACTGCAGCCGCGGGAGCTGTGGGAGGAGAGCGGGCGCTGGGCGAAGTACGGGCCGGAGATGATGCGACTGAAGGACCGTGCGGAGCGGGATTTCGGACTGGGACCCACCCACGAGGAGGTCATCACGGACCTCGTGCGCTCCAACGTCTCCTCCTACCGCGAGCTGCCCCTCAACCTTTACCAGATCGGGAGCAAGTTCCGCGACGAGATACGACCCCGCTTCGGGCTCATGCGGGCGCGGGAGTTCATCATGAAGGACGCCTACAGCTTCGACCGCGACGAGGAGGGCATGCGCGAGTCCTACCGCGTCATGTACGAGGCCTACGGCCGCATCTTCAGCCGCTGTGGCTGCACCTGGAGGGCGGTGGAGGCGGCCACCGGGCTCATCGGCGGCGACGTGTCCCACGAGTTCATGGTCCCCGCCGCTGCGGGGGAGGACCGCATAGCGTTATGCGACCGCTGTTCCTACGCCGCCAACCTGGAGCTGGCCTCCTACAGGCGCGCCGGGCCGCCGCGCGGAGACGGGAAGGAGCGGGAGGAGGTGCACACCCCCGGGCGACGCACCATAGACGAGGTGGGGGAGTTCCTGGGCCTGCAGGCGGAGCGCATGATCAAGTGCCTCATGTACCTGGTGGAGGGGAGGCCTGTGGCCGTTCTCGTCCCCGGGGACCGCGAGGCCAACGAGACGAAGCTGGCGCGAGTGTTCGGGACCGACGAGTTCCGGCTCTTCCGGGAGGATGACTGGGAAAGATTTCCAGGTATCCTGCAGGGCTTCGTGGGGCCGGTGGGCCTGGACGCGATCGAGGTGGTGGCCGATACCTATCTGCAGGGAGCGGGGGGGATGGCCTGCGGCGCCAACCGTGCCGACTTTCACCTGGTCAACGTGGAGGAAGGCCGGGATTTCACCGTGCACCGGTTCGCGGACGTGACCACCGCGCGGGAGGGCGACGCCTGCCCCCGCTGCGAGGGGAGGCTCAGGCTGGAGGCGGGCATAGAGGTGGGCCAGGTCTTCCAGTTGGGGTTGAGGTATTCCGAGGCCATGCACTGTTACTACCACGACGAGGAGGGCGTCTCCCGCCCCATGTACATGGGTTGTTACGGCATCGGCGTGACCCGGCTCATGGCGGCGGTGGTGGAACAGCACCACGACGAACGCGGCATCATCTGGCCCCTGTCCGTGGCGCCCGCCGCCCTGCACATCCTCCCCCTCGATTACCAGAAGGAGGGCAGGAGGAGGGCGGCGGAGGAACTGTACGGCGCCTGCCTGCGCAGGGGATGGGATGTGTTGCTCGACGACCGCGAGGAGAGCGCGGGAGTGAAGTTCGCCGATGCCGACCTGCTGGGCATACCCTTCCGCGTGGTCATCGGGAAGGGATACGACGAGGACGGCACCCTGGAGCTGCAGGAGAGGGCCACGGGGGAAAGGGCCAGGTTGCATGCGGCCGCGTGCCTGGAGAGGATCGAGGAGTCGCTGCGGTCGTTCGACGATCTCTCCGCCAGGGACGACGCGTGAGGGGAGGGCCCCGCGGTGAGGCGTCGGGCGACGGGTTTCCCGGAGGGGACGGCGCAGGGATGCCGGCGAGGTAAGATGCGGAGGAGTGATCATGGACAAGTTCGTGACGCATGAGGATCAGCTGGAATGGGTCCCCGCCGATTTTCCACGCGCGCAGATGAAGGTGCTCTACATGGATCCCAGGGGAGGGGGGCAGATCCTGCTGGTGCGCTTCGAGCCCCACTGCGAGATGCCGGCGCACGGGCACGCCGCCTCGGACGAAGCGGCGTACGTGCTGGAGGGGGAACTGCGACAGCCGGCCGAGGTGGGAGAGGACGAGGTTTTCCGCAAGGGACATTTCGTCTTCCTCCCCGCGGGCCTGCGGCACGGCCCCTTCATCGCCGGCGAGGAAGGGTGCACCATCATCAGCGTCTTCTACGGTCCGCTGCGCTGAGGGGAGGGCGGGCATGGCTAGGACCTGGAGCGTGGACGCCGGCTTGAGAAGATTTTCCAGCACGGTCTTCCACCCCCTGGGATGGGTGCTGGGCCGCGTCCTCTCGCCTAACCTGCTCACCACCTGTTCCCTGCTCTCCTCGGTGGCGGTGGGTTATTTCTTCGCCCGGGGGCGTTTCTTCCTGGGGGCTTGGCTGATGTTCCTCGCGGGGCTCTTCGATATCTGGGACGGTCAGGTGGCCAAGCTGACCGGCAGGGTCACCACCTTCGGATCCTTCTACGACTCCACCGCCGACCGGGTGGCGGATTTCCTCTACTCGCTGGGCGCCCTCTATTACTTCACGGTGGAGAGGATCTTCGACGTGGCCTTCATGGTGGTGGCCTACATGGTGCTTTCCTCCCTCATCAGCTACGTGAAGGCCAGGGCGGAGGGATTGGGCATCTCCTGCGGGGTTGGCCTCCTGGCACGACCCCTGCGCATGCTCCTCTTCGGCATACCCCTTTTCGTCTACGGGTTCACCGGCAACCTGTGGACCTTTCGCGGGGCGCTCTACCTGGTGCTCATCCTGGGCGTGGAGACCCTTGCGCACCGGGTGCTGGTCATCTACCGGGGGGCGCGCGCGAAGGACGCCTCCGGACGAGAGGCCTGAGCGGGGAGGCGCCATGCGCCGGGAAGTCCCCTCGGCCGCCAGGATCTTCGGCTACCTGAAGTACTGTTTCTTCAGGGGTTCCTGCTGGCTGGTGGGCCGCCTCCCCGCGCGCGTATCGCACGCCGTGGGGATAGGGATGGGCGAGGTAGCATACCGCCTTTCGCCCCGCAAGAGGGAGGTGGTCTGCGGCAACATGCGCCGCGTGCTCCCCGATGCCGGGCCGCGCGCCTGGAAGAGGATGGCACGGGGCTGCTTTCACGAGTACGCGCGCTACTGGGTGGATTTCCTGCGCTGCTACCACCTCACCTTCGAGGAGGTCTTCTACTCGCTGACCATCCCCCACGGGGTCGAATGGTTCGACGAGTGCCTGCGGCGCGGCAAGGGCGTGGTCCTGGCGCTACCGCACTACGGGAGCTGGGACATGATCGGCGGCTGGGTGGGGCACAATTACCCCTCCTTCTGGGCGGTGGCCGAGCAGCTCGAACCCCGCCCCATGTACGAGTTCCACACGGAGCTGCGACGGCGCATGGGCATCCGCATCATCCCCCTGGGGGAGGGAACGGTGGAGAAGGTGATCGAGGTACTTCTGAAAAACGGTATGGTGGCCCTGCTCTCCGACCGCCTCGTCGCGGGGAGCGGCGTGGAGGTGGAGTTCTTCGGGGAGAAGGTCCTCATGCCCATCGGGCCCGCCCTGCTGGCCGTGAAGCTGGGCACGGCGGTGCTCCCCTGCCACATCATACGCAGGGGCGGCGCCTACCACGGGTACGTGGGGCCGCCCCTTGAGGTGGAGGTCACCGGGGACACCCGACGCGACGTGCGGGTCAACACCCAGAAGCTGGCGAAGGTGTTCGAGGGATTCATCCGCGAGGACCCCACCCAGTGGCACATGTTCCAGCCCATTTTCCGCGGTGAGGGGTAGAATGGCTCCATGAAGATCGCGCTGGTCTCCCCCTATTCCTGGGACGTGCCCGGCGGCGTGAACCGCCACGTGGAGCAGCTGTCGCGCTGTTTGAGGGAGCGCGGGCACGACGTGACCGTTGTGGCGCCCGGCGGAAAGAGCGGCGAGGGTTTCCATTCCGTGGGCGGCTCCTTCGCGGTGTACGCCAACCGCTCCGTGGCCAACATATCCTTCGGGCCACGCGTCTACGCGAGGATAAGGCGCTTCCTCGAGCGCAACCGGCCTGACCTCGTGCACCTGCACGAGCCCCTCGTGCCCAGCGTCTCCATGCTCGCCCTGCTGGCGTCGCGGTCGGCCAACCTGGGCACCTTTCACGCCGCGCGGGAAGGCGGGAGCGCGGGTTACCGCCTGGCCGCGCCGCTCTTGCGCAGGCTCGCGAAACGCCTGCACGTGCGCGCGGCGGTGAGCCCCGCCGCCCTCGACCTGGTTTCCCGCTACTTCCCCGGCGAGTACCGCATCCTGCCCAACGGCGTGGACACGGAGAGGTTCACCCCCCGCGGTCCCACCCTCCCGGGACTTGACCCCCGCCGCTTCCGCGTGGTCTTCGTGGGCAGGGACGAGCCGCGCAAGGGACTGCAGGTCCTCCTGGAGGCGCTGCCGCTCGTGAGGCGGGAACATCCCGAGGTGGAGCTGCTGGTGGTGGGGGCGGAGGCGAGGGGGGGCGACGTGGAGGGCGTGCGCTGGCTGGGAAGGCTGGAGAGCGAGGCGGTGCCTGCCGCCTACCGCTCGGCGCGCGTCATGGTGGCCCCCGCGCTGGGTTGGGAGAGTTTCGGCATCGTGCTGCTGGAGGCCATGGCCTGCGGGCTGGCGGTGGTGGCCTCGGACATCGCGGGGTACCGCTCCGTCCTGAGGGACGGCGTGGAGGGAGTTCTGGTGCCCCCCGGCGACGCGGCGGCGCTGGCGGAAGCGCTTGGTGGGCTGGTGGAGGACGAGGAAAGGCGGGAGGCCATGGCCGCCGCCGGGCTGGCGAGGGCCGCCGCTTTTTCCTGGAAGAAACTGGTGGTCGAGGTGGAGGCGGCTTACGAGGACGCCGTGCGAGCCCGGGGGAGGGGCCGCTGAGGCGCCGGGGAGGGACCGCGAGCCGCCCCGCCGCGTGATAGGGAAAGGAGCGGGGATGCGCCTGGAGGAGCTGGTGACGTTCTGCCGGGACCTCTCGAGGGAGGTACGGGACCTGGTGCGTCCCCACCTGGGAAGCAAGGAAGCGCGCAGGATGGAGGGGAGGGGGAGCAGCGGCGACTCAACCTTTGCCATAGACGAGATGGCGGAGCGCCTGGTGGAGGAACGCGTCGCGGAACTCCCCGGGGTGGGTTTCTTCTCCGAGGACCGTGGGCTTGTGGGAAGCGAGGGCGCGAGCTGGGTGCTGGTGGTGGACCCCATCGACGGCACGCGGCCGGCGGCCGCCGGCCTGGAAGCTTGCTGCGTGTCCATAGCCGTGGCCGCCTATGAACCGGAGCGGAAACCCCGCCCCGACCTCGGCGACGTGGTTTACGGGCTGATCCGGGAGATAAAGAACGAGGCCTGGTTCGAGGCAAGGCGGGGAGCCGGCTCCCGCATGGTCATCGACGGGGAGGAGAGGGAGATCGTCCTCCACCCCCACGACGACCTCTCCACCCTCTTCTGGACGCTGGGATTGCGGGGGCGGCCCGCCCTCCCCACCGTGCTGGTCCTCGAGGGACTCATCGACGCCTCCAGCGTGGACGGGGGGGTCTTCGACCTGGGTAGCGCCACCTTCTGCATCACCCGCCTCCTCACCGGGCAGTTGGACGCCTACGTGGATGTGGGGGACCGCATGCTAAGGGAGGTCCCGCAACTCGAGGAGATGTTCCTGCGCTGCGGGCACGGGCACGTCCTCAACAACTCGTCCTACGACCTGGCTGCCGCCAACCTCATCGCGCGCGAGGCGGGCCTGGCCGTCGGCGATGCTTTCGGCCGGCCCCTGGACGGGTATCCCCTGCTGGCCTCGGGACGGGACGGGCAGCTCTCCTGCGTCGCCGCCGTCACCCCGCATCTGTGTCGCGCGATCATCGCGTGCGTGGACGAGGGCATGGCACGCATGCGGGCCCATTACGGATGGTGAGCGGCGGCGATGAGCCTGGCCTCGATCTTCTTGGTCTCCCTGGGCGTGGGGCTTTCCGGGGCTCTCATGCCGGGGCCCCTGCTCACCGTGACCATCAGCGAATCCTACCGACGTGGCTTCGTGGCCGGCCCCCTGCTGGTGGCGGGACACGCGGTGCTGGAGGGGAGCCTGGTGATACTTCTCATGCTGGGCCTGGACCGCGTGGTGGGTAACGACGTCTTCTTCGGCCTGGTGGGCGTGGCCGGAGGTGCTTTTCTCTTCTGGATGGGGTTGGGGATGGCCATAGAGGTCAGGGACGGCAGGTTGCACCTGGACCTGGAGGACCGCTCCGCGGTCCGTCTCGGGCCGTTTCTCTCGGGTCTCACCACCAGCCTCTCCAACCCTTACTGGTTCATGTGGTGGGCGACCTTCGGGCTGAGCTGGATGTTGCGCTCCCTCGAGCGGGGGGTCGCGGGGGTGGTCTTCTTCTACACCGGGCACATCATGGCCGACGTCCTCTGGTATTTTCTGGTAGCCATGCTGGTGGTCACGGGGAAGCGCTTCCTCTCCGACCGCATATACAGCTACGTCATCCTGGCCTGCGGCGCCTTTTTGCTGGTGCTGGGAGCAAGGTTCGTGGGGGACGGGTTGGCCCACCTGCTCTGAAGGTGCGCCGTTGAAGCCGAACCGCCGGAGGCCGTGGTATGGCCAACGGAGCGCGAGAAGGCGGGCGTGAACGGCATACGGATTGCGTGTAAAGGAAGGAGCCACCTCTTACCGATACTGTCCGTAGCCCGGTAAAAGACGGATCGCCTGGCCCCCTGCACTCGTGGAGCGAACCGGTGGCCGGGAAGCGGGCGGGTTGATATGATTGACGCGGGCGACTTTTGGGAGGAGCCCGCTTCGGTAGATTGATGGCATCTCGCCAGGCAGGGAAGGAGGTGCCAAGGCTCGCGGCGCAGGAGGGTGGTTGTCGTCGCCCTCGTGTAGAATGCGAAAGCGGGAAGAAAGGAGGTAAGGGAAGTGGTATGGGTCATCGTGATAATAGCGGTGCTGGCCTTCCTCGTAATATCGTGGATAGTCTACTACTACAACAAGCTGATCCGGGACCGCAACCGCGTGGACAACGCCTGGCACCAGATAGACGTGCAGTTGAAGCGGCGCTACGACCTCATCCCCAACCTGGTGGAGACGGTCAAGGGTTACGCCGCGCACGAGAAGGAGGTCTTCGAGAAGGTCACCCAGGCGCGAGCCATGGGGATAAGCGCACAGACGGTGGGTGAGCAGGCGCAGGCGGAGAACGCCATCACGCAAGCCCTGAAGACCCTGTTCGCCGTGGCCGAGAACTACCCGGACCTGAAGGCCAACCAGAATTTCCTCATGCTGCAGGAGGAGCTCTCCGGGACGGAGTCCAAGATCGCCTTCGCTCGCCAGTTCTACAACGACAGCGTCATGTCCTACGACACCGACCGGCAGCGCTTCCCCGGCAACATCATCGCCGGGATGTTCTCGGGCACCTTCACCCCGCGCGAGTACTTCGAGATCGAGGTCGCCGCGGAGCGGGCCGCCCCCAAGGTGGAGTTCTGAGCGGCGCGCGGCGGGAACGCGTTTCCGCGCACGTGCTGAGGCGGGAGCCCCCCGGGGGCGTCGCGCCGGCGAGTGTGCCTGGCCGGTCGGAGCTGCTCAAGGGCGCCGAAGACGGCGTCGCGGGGGCGCGAGACCGGGTCGCAGGGCAGCGGCGCGGGGTCCGCCGGCACACGGCGAGGAAGGTTGGGGAGGTGTAGGAAGTGACCTTCTACGACCAGATATCCAAGAACAAGTGGAAGACGGCGGTGCTGGTCTCCGTGTTCATCGCCTTCATCCTGCTGCTCGGCTTCTTCGTCGGTTACATCTGGGGGCTGGAGAGAGCCCTGGTCGGCCTGATCATAGCCACCGTGGTGGCCACCGTCATGGCCTTTACCAGTTATTACCATAGCGACAAGATCGCCCTGGCGGCTGCGGGAGCGCGGCCGGTGACCAGGGAGGAGTACCCTTACTACGTGAACACCGTGGAGGGACTGGCCATCGCGGCGGGGTTGCCCGTGCCCCGCACCTACATCATCGACACCCCGGCCATGAACGCGTTCGCCACCGGACGGGACCCGGAGCACGCGGCCGTGGCCGTGACCAGGGGTCTCCTCGAGAACTGCAACCGGCTGGAGCTGGAGGGCGTCCTCGCCCATGAGATGTCCCACATCAAGAACTACGACATACGTCTCATGAGCATGGTGGTGGTGCTGGTGGGGCTGGTGGTCATCTTCTCGGAGGTCCTTTTCCGCATGTTCCTGTTCGGCGGGGGCGGACGACGGCGCAGCGAAGGGGGAGGCGGCGGCGAGGGCGGGGGCATAATCTACCTGGTGATACTGGTGATAGGCCTCGTCTTTCTCGTCCTGTCGCCCGTCATCGCCCAGCTGTTGCAGCTGGCCATATCGCGCCGCAGGGAATACCTGGCCGACGCCAACGGGGCCATGCTGACGCGCTATCCCGAGGGGTTGGCCAGCGCCCTGGAAAAACTTACCACGCAGGCCAAGCCCTTCCCGCGCGCCAGCAAGGCCACAGCCCATCTCTTCATCGTGCAGCCCTTCCGCAAGGAGGGGGGCGAGCGCATCCACCGGCGTTCCAGCATCTGGGATACCCATCCTCCCATAGAGGAGCGCATACGCCGCCTGCGGGCCATGGCCGGCATGGAGGGCATGTACACCCAGGCGCAGAGGGAGTCGATGACCTGAGGGGATTCCCCGCCCGGCTGCGGGTCACTTGATCAAGATCACGATGCCGGAATCCCGCTTCTTGCGCAGCCTTCCCAGCAGGCGCACTACGCGGATGGGATCGCGCAGGTGCTCGTACTTGAACAGTTTCCGCAGGGGGGGATACCCGGGCTCGCCGAAGATGGTCTCCAACATGAACTCGGGATGCGGGTATACGTGATGGATCCCGAAGCCGGCCCTCCTTCCCGCCGCCACCACCAGGGACGGTGGCATGTCCCTCTCCGTCACCCCGTATCTCTCGACGGCGTCGCGTGAAGCGGGGGCCGCGGCGTGGCCCTTTCCCGGCTCGTAGACGAGACAGGTACCGCCGCGTTTCAGGGCCAGGTAGGCGCCGCGCAGGGCGGCCTCCTCGTCCTCCGTGTGGTGCAGGGCGGAGAAGAAGAGGGCGCAGTCGTACTCGTCGCGGAACTCCAGGGACTCGAAATCCCGGACCAGGAAGCGCAGGTTGCCCACCCCCTCCTCTTCGCGCTTGCGCTCGGCGCAGGCGATCATGTCCGCCGAGATGTCCACCCCGGTGACTTCATATCCGCGCCTGGCCAGAAAACGGCTGGTCCAGCCGGTGCCGCATCCCAGGTCGAGCAGCTTCGCGGGCGGAGGGGGAAGAAGGGACATCACCGTCCCTATCTGCACCAGGTACGTGCCGCATTCGGAGTCGGAGAAGGGCTTGTTGGCGGCATGCTCAGCCCCCGCAACCCCTATGTTCTTCAGGTAATCGATCTCGCCCTGCTTGCTCAACTCTCCCCCTTCCGCGCAAGACCCCTCTCCCCCACGCGAGCTCCATGCGGGCCAGTAAACAATGATAATCCAGGGCTCGTCGTGGTGCAAAACGAACCGCAGGGAGTAGGACAGGCATGACTTCCCGTGCCGGGGGGAGCTATTCAGTTGCGGGTGAGTATGGTCTATATTAAAAGAAGGAAAGCCCCGCGGGGCGTTGTTTCCATAGACGGAAGGTTTGGAGGGATCCGGAAGATGGTGGAAAAAGGTACGCTGCGCGTGAAGACCGGCCTGGCGGAGATGCTCAAGGGCGGGGTGATCATGGACGTGACCACGCCGGAACAGGCGAAGATCGCCGAGGAGGCGGGCGCGGTCGCGGTCATGGCCCTGGAAAGGGTGCCCGCCGACATCCGTGCTGCGGGTGGAGTGGCCAGGATGGCCGATCCGGGGGTCATCGAGGCCATCATGGAGGCGGTGACCATCCCGGTCATGGCCAAGGCGCGCATCGGGCATTTCGTGGAGGCGCAGATCCTGGAGGCGCTGGGAGTCGATTACGTGGACGAGAGCGAGGTGCTCACCCCCGCCGACGAGAGGCACCACATCGACAAGTGGCGCTTCACCGTCCCCTTCGTCTGCGGCGCCATCAACCTGGGGGAGGCGCTGCGGCGCATCGCGGAGGGCGCGGCCATGATCCGCACCAAGGGAGAGGCGGGCACGGGCAACGTGGTTGAGGCGGTGCGCCACATGCGCACCATCAACGAGGAGATAAGGCGCCTCACGGTGACTCCCCGGGACGAGCTCATGGCGGCGGCCAAGGAGATGGGAGCCCCCTATGACCTGGTCTGCTGGGTGGCGGAGAACGGCAGGCTTCCGGTGGTTAACTTCTCCGCCGGCGGCATTGCCACGCCGGCGGACGCGGCCATGATGATGCAGCTGGGCGCGGACGGCGTGTTCGTGGGCTCGGGCATCTTCAAGTCGGAGGACCCTGCGGCCAGGGCCAGGGCCATCGTCATGGCCACCACGCACTACGATGACCCCAAGATACTGGCCGAGGTCTCGCGTGGCCTGGGTAAGGCCATGGTGGGCAAGGAGATCTCGGAGATCGGACGCGAGAACCTCATCCAGTTCCGCGGCTGGTGACGACGGCGGGGGAACGGGAGAGGCGGAACGATGAAGAAACCGACCATCGGCGTGCTCGCGCTGCAGGGTGCGGTGCGCGAGCATCTACGCATGATCGAGGATTGTGGAGCTCGGGGGATCGCGGTCAAGTATCCCGCCGAGCTTCAAGTCTGCCGGGGGCTCATCATACCCGGCGGAGAGAGCACCACCATGGGCAGATTGATGCAGGCCCACGGTTTCCTGGAGGAGATACGCTCGCTGGCGCGCGAGGGCATGCCCCTCTACGGGACCTGCGCGGGATTGATCATGATGGCCGCGCGCCTGGCGGAGGGAGACCAGCCGCTTCTGGGGCTGATGGACATCACCGCCAGGCGCAATGCCTTCGGGCGCCAGGTGGACAGCTTCGAGACGGACATTGCCCTGCGCGGTGTCGAGGAGGCCGAGAGACCCTTCCGCGCCGTGTTCATCCGCGCTCCCTGGATAGAGGAGGTGGGGCCGCAGGTGTCGGTCATGGGAGAGTTCAGGGGCAGGCCGGTGATGGCGCGCCAGGACGGCATGCTGGTATCCGCCTTCCACCCCGAGCTGACCGACGACGGGCGCGTACACCGTTATTTCCTGCGCATGGTCGATGAACTCGCGGGCGATTAGCGGGCCGGGAGGGTTCCCTGCGCCGCCCGGAGCCGCACGCCGGCGCAGGAGGACACGCTGACAGGCTCATGCGATAGGCTCATGCAGGCAGGCCGTTTCCAGCCGGCCGGTGGAGGAGACAGGAGGAGGAGATGTCCGGACACAGCAAGTGGTCTTCGATCAAGCATAAAAAGGCCGCGGAGGACGCCAAGCGCGGGCAGATGTTCAGCAAGCTCTCGCGGGCCATCATCGTGGCCGCGCGGGAAGGAGGCGGCAACCCGGAGACGAACCTCGCCCTGGCGAACGCGATCGAGAAGGCGAGGAGCTACTCCATGCCCAAGGAGAACATCGAGAGGGCCATCAAGCGGGGCACCGGGGAGGGTTCCGCCGACGAGTTCGAGAAGATTACCTACGAGGGATACGGCGCCGACGGGGTGGCCATCATGGTGGACGTGATGACGGACAACCGCAACCGGGCGGCCTCCGACATCCGGCGCATATTCAACCGCACGGGCGGCAGCCTGGGGACCACGGGGTGCGTGGCCTGGATGTTCGAGAAGAAGGGGAACATCATCGTGAACAAGGAGAGCGGGGCGGACGAGGACGCCCTGCTGGAGACGGCCCTCGAGGCGGGGGCGGAAGACATGGTCTCCGAGGACGACCACTGGGAGATCATCACCGACGTGGAGTCCTTCCGGGGCGTGGTGGAGGCGTTGCAGAAAGCGGGTGTCGAGGTGGCCTCCGCTCAGGTCACCATGCTCCCCAAGAACACCGTCAAGCTGGACAAGGAAGCCGCCAAGAAGGTGCTCAGGCTGGTGGATGCGCTGGAGGACTACGAGGACGTGCAGGAGGTCTACGCCAACTTCGACATCCCCGACGAAATACTGGCGGAGCTCGCGGAGGAATAGGGGCGTGCGGTAAACATGGTCATCATGGGCGTCGACCCCGGGCTTTCGTCCACCGGCTACGGCGTGATCGAGAAGAGGGGCGACGTGCTGCGGGCGCTGGGCTACGGCGGCATCACCACCTCCTCTCGCCAGACGCTGTCATCGCGACTTGCTAAGATATATCGCGAGATAAAGGACCTGATAGAGGAGTATCGGCCGGACCTGGTGGTGATCGAGGAGCTCTTCTTCAACAGCAACGCGCGCAGCGCCATGGTGGTGGGGCAGGCCCGGGGAGGGGTCATACTCGCCGCGGCGCATTGCGGGGTGGGCGTGGAGGAATACACGCCGCTGCAGGTAAAACAGGCGCTGGTGGGACACGGGCGGGCCGACAAGAGGCAGGTGAGCTACATGGTGCGGACGTTGCTGTCGCTCGAGGACGAGATAGCGTCCAGCCACGCCAGCGACGCGCTGGCGCTGGCCATCTGCCACGCGCATCGCGAGAAGCTCCAGGGCCGCTTGGAAGATATTGCCAGGAAAGGCGCGGGGGCGAAGCGGAAGGGTGGGGTCGGGGACGGCTGAGCTGGCGTGCGCGCCGGGCCGGAAGGAACGGCGCGGACGTGATGCGGGGCGGTGATATGCCGCCTGGAGCGAGGAAGGGCAGGAGGCGGAGCAGGAAGAGGGTCGCGGGATGATCGAATTCGTGGAAGGCACCTTGGTGGAAAAGGGCGAGGGCAGCGCGGTGGTGGCCCTGGGAGGCATGGGCCTCACCCTCCATCTCACCACGGGTACCCTGAGCGGCCTTCCGCCCCTGGGTAAGAAGGTGCGCCTTCATACGTATCTCCATATAAAGGAAGACCTGGTTCAGCTCTACGGGTTCCGGGACCGCCGCGAGAGGGAGGTTTTTCTCAACCTGATCGGCGTGACCGGCATCGGCCCCAGGGCCGCCCTGGCCATACTCTCCGCCTACGACCCGGATACCTTCGCGCGGTTGGTGGCCGGCGAGGACCTGGAGGCCATCACCGCCGTGACGGGCGTGGGCAGGAAAAGCGGCCAGCGCATCATCGTCGAGCTCAAGGACAAGCTGGCGCCGCTGGCGGGCGACCTGGGCACGCTGCCCGCGGGACCCGACGGGGGGGACATGCTGCGCGAGGCGCGGGAGGCCTTGAAGGGTCTGGGCTACAGCGTGGCGGAGGCCAACCGCGCCCTGGAGGGTTACAGCGCGGAGGAGCCGCGCGTGGAGGACATGATCCGCTACGCGCTGCGGCGGTTGGGGGGCAAGGGGTGACGTCGAAGGCGTCGGTGCGGATGGACATCCCTGCGGAGAAAGGGATGGGGAAGGCGCACGGGTGAGGGTGCGGCGATCGCGCGGGAAGCGCCGTCCGCTCCGCACGGAAGGAACGGTTGCGACATGGCCGAGGAAGGAATGGGACGGGAAGACCGGGAAGGCGCGGACGAGGAACGCCTCTTGGACCCGGAACCGCGGGAGGACGAGCAGGAGCTCGACCTCACCCTGCGGCCCCGCTGGCTGAGCGAGTTCGTGGGGCAGGACCGTATCCGCGAGCACCTGGAGATCTTCATCGGGGCCGCCAAGGAGAGGAGGGAGCCCCTGGACCACGTGCTCCTCTCCGGTCCCCCGGGGCTGGGGAAGACCACCCTGGCGGGCATCATCGCCAACGAGCTGGGGGTCTCCCTGCGCCAGACCTCGGGGCCGGCCCTGGAGAGGGCGGGGGACCTGGCCTCCGTGCTCACCAACCTTGAACCAGGCGACGTGCTCTTCATCGACGAGATCCACCGCCTCAACCGAGCCGTAGAGGAGGTCCTCTACCCGGCCATGGAGGATTTCCAGCTGGACATCGTCATCGGCAAGGGTCCGGCCGCGCGCTCCATACGCCTGGACCTGCCGCCCTTCACCCTGGTGGGGGCGACCACGCGCTCCGGGCTGCTCACCTCGCCCCTGCGCGACCGCTTCGGGGTGCAGTGTCGCCTCGATTACTACGACGTGCGGGAGCTGAAGGCCATCATCATGCGCTCCGCGCGCATACTGGAGGTGGAGATAGACGAGGAGGGAGCGCACGAGCTGGCCCGCCGCTCCCGCGGCACGCCGCGCATAGCCAACCGCCTGCTGCGGCGGGTGCGCGATTTCGCCCAGGTGAGGGCCGAGGGGAGCATAACCTACGAGGTGGGGTGCCGTGCGCTGGCCCTGTTCGAGGTGGACGAGATGGGCCTGGACAAGGTGGACAAGCTCATCCTCACCACCATCATCGAGAAGTTCAACGGGGGACCCGTGGGCGTCAACACCCTGGCGGTTTCCATAGGCGAGGAAATAGACACCCTGGAAGAGGTGTACGAGCCCTACCTCATGCAGATAGGTTTCATGCAGAGGACGCCGCGCGGCAGGGTGGCCACGGAGAACGCCTACCGCCACCTCGGCATGGAGGAGCGGCGCGGCAACACCCTCTTCTGACCGCGGAAGGCCGGTGTTCCCGGAGGAACCCGCGCGGGGAAGCGCGGGCTCTGATATGCGGGGATGAAGGACGTTTCACCTGGCGGGCCCCGGGTGGGACGAGGCGTAGAGGCGACGGTGCGCTGCCGGAGAGGGGCCCTGGAAAGCTCGTTGCCGGGAAGCGCCGGCGGGAGGGACTTCAAACGTGATATGTGCGCGCAATCGTTGCTCTTGGACAGCTGCTGCGGACCGTGTGCCCTGGTCGCTCAACGCGCCCTGGACCTCGCGGTGCCGGATACCCGCTACCTGTTCTACAACCCCAACGTGCACCCCTTCCGGGAATACAGGCGAAGGCTGGAGAGCTTCGAGGAGCTCATGAACAGGACGGGAAGCGAGTTCACCGTCCTGGCCTACGAGCCGGAGGATTGGGTGAGGGCGGTGGCCTTCCGCGAGGAAAGCCGCTGTGAGCTTTGTTACCGCCTGCGCCTGCGCCGGGCGGCCGACTTCGCCACGGAGCATGACATCCCATCCTTCACCACCACCCTGTTCGCCAGCCCCTTCCAGGACCACGGGCTCCTCCGCCTGCTGGGAGAGTCGGTGGCGCGCAGCCGTGGCCTGCATTTCGTTGTATGGGACGGACGCGCCGCATACCGCGAAACCCTTGCCGAGGCGCGGGAGCTCGGCATGTACACCCAGCCCTACTGCGGCTGCCTTTTCAGCGAGAGAGAGCGTTACGACCGTGCCTTCCGGGAGAGGATGCGCGCCAGGGGCGTTTACCCGCATGAAGGGGAGGGTTGAGAGCGGTGGCCCGTGCCCCCTGGTGGAGGCGTCTTGCTCGCGAGGAAGGCGGCACGGCCTCGCCCCGCAAGGCACTCGCGGAGGCGACCGCATGAAGCGGGAGCTCTTCGCGTACGAACTCCCCGCCGGGCTCATCGCCCAGCGTCCCCTGGAGCGGAGGGAGGACTCACGTATCCTGGTGGTCGACTGCGAGACCGGGGCCATGGAACACCGCCTCTTCCGGGACCTGCCGTCGCTGCTCGAGGAAGGCGACTGCGCCGTCTTCAACTCCAGCCGCGTGAGAAAGGCGCGCCTGCGCGGGAGCAGGCAGGGAGGCGGTGGGGCGGAACTGCTCCTTCTGCAGCCCCTGGGAGACGGGTGCTGGCAGGCCCTTGCACGTCCCGCGAGGCGCCTGCGCGTGGGGACCACCATCACGTTCGCCGACGGCAAGCTGGTGGGAAGGGTGGTGGAAAAGGGGGAGCGGGGCATGCTGCGGGTGGCGATGGAAGCGGCGGATGGAGGCAGCGTGGAGGAATGGCTGGAGAGGGTCGGCGAGGTGCCGCTGCCGCCCTATATCAAGGAGAGGCTGGAGGACCAGGAGAGGTACCAGACGGTGTACGCGCGCGCGCTCGGTTCGGCGGCAGCGCCCACCGCCGGGCTCCACTTCGACCATGGCGTATTGAGGGAGCTGGAGGTCAGGGGAGTTCGCCTGGCCTTCCTGGAGCTGCACGTGGGACTGGACACCTTCCGTCCCATCGAGGAGGAGGAGGTGGAGCGTCACCGCATACATACTGAAGAGATCGACGTGGGCGAGGAGTTGTGCGAACGGGTGGCGGAGACCCGCAGGGAAGGACGGAGGGTGCTGGCCGTGGGAACCACGGTGGTCCGTGCCCTGGAGAGCGCGGCGCGCGGCGGCGAACTGCGTCCCTTCAAGGGCCCGACCGATCTCTACATCTACCCCGGTTTCCGTTTCCGTGTGGTGGACCACCTGCTCACCAACTTCCACCTCCCGTACTCCAGCCTCCTGGTGATGGTCTGCGCCTTCGCCGGCAGGGATCTGGTCATGGAGGCCTACCGCAGGGCGGTGGAGGCGGAGTATCGTTTCCTGAGCTTCGGAGATGCCTGCCTCTTCCGCTACCCACACGGCTGGCGACCCCCGGACTGACGTGGTCGCGCGGGGAAGGGGGACGGCGGCGCGCTTCCTGGACTTGGGATCGAAGGGTGCGGAGGGAAAGGTCGGCGGACCGCGCCCGTGAGGCGGTCGCGCAGGTGCACGCCAGAGTTTCGGCGGGCGGGGGTGAAACGGCGCCATGGTTGCGGTGGACGGCCCTGGTGGGCGGAGGAGGCGAGATGCGAAGAAGGGGAGATAAGCAAGCGAGACAGGGGGAAGAACGAGAAGAGCGGAGATAACGGGAAGGAAGAGAAGGGGAAGAGAAGGGGAAGAGGAAAAGGAAAAGAAAAGGAAGAGAAAAAGGAAAAATAAGGAAAGGAAAAGGAAGAGAAAGAGAAAAGGGAATGAGGTTCGAGATAATCCGCCGGGACGGCGGCACCGCGGCCAGGGTAGGCCGCATGATGACCGCGCACGGCGAGGTGGTGACGCCCGCCTTCCTCCCCGTGGGCACCAGGGGCACGGTCAAGGCCATGGCGCCCTGGGAGCTCGCGCAGATCGGCTTCGACATGGTCCTTGCCAACACCTACCATCTCTTCCTTCGTCCCGGGGTGGAGACCATAGAGAAGGCTGGCGGGCTCCACCGCTTCATGGGCTGGGACGGGCCCGTTCTGACCGACAGCGGGGGCTTCCAGGTCTTTTCCCTCTCGACGGCCGCGCGCGTGGAGGAGGGCGGCGTGCGCTTCCGTTCCGTCTACGACGGCAGCGAACATCTCCTCACGCCGCAGGCCGTGGTGCGTATCCAGGAGAGACTGGGTTCCGACGTGGCCATGGTGCTCGACCACTGCGTGGCCTACCCGGCTTCGCGGGATGAGGTCAGGGAATCCGTGGAGACGACGTTACGCTGGGCGGAGGCCTCGCTCGCGGCCCGCAGGAGCGACGTGCAGGCCCTCTTCGGCATCGTCCAGGGCGGCGCCTACGAGGACCTGCGCGAGTTGAGCGCGCGCCTCACGGCGGGCATGGATTTCCCGGGTTACGGCATCGGTGGGCTCTCCGTGGGCGAGCCGCGCGAGACCATGCTCCGTTGCCTGGAGGTACAGGCGCGCGTGCTTCCCGAGGACAGGCCCCGCCACCTGCTGGGCATCTGCGACCCCGAGGGGATGCTGCGCGCGATCGCCCTGGGGATCGACCTCTTCGACTGCGTGCTCCCCACCCGCATGGCGCGCACCGGGGTGGCGCTCACCAGGCAGGGGAGGATGAACCTGCGCAACGCGCGCTACCGTGACGACATGAGGCCGCTCGAGGAGGGCTGCACCTGCCCGGCCTGCGAGCGCTTCACGCGCTCGTACATACGCCACCTCCACGGCACGGGGGAGATCCTCGCCCACCGCCTTCTCACCTGGCACAACCTGCTCTTCATGCAGCGCCTCATGCTCGATTGCAGAGCCGCGATAGAGGCTGGTAGAATGTTGGAGTTAATCCGGGAATGGCAGGGCTGGGACGGGAGGAACCCGGGCGCATGAAGGTGATGTTGTATGGTAATTACTGGGAAGGATGGTTGAGATGAACATCCACGCTGCGTACATACCCCTGTTGGCGGCGGCGAGCGACAGCTACATGTCAATAATACTCATCGTCGGCCTCATCGTCATTTTCTACTTCATGCTCATCCGCCCACAGCAGAAGCGCATGCGCCAGCAGATGGAACTGATGAACAACCTGCGGGCGGGGGACGACGTCATGACCTCGTCCGGGATCTACGGCGTGATAACCGAGGTCGAGGAGGATACCGTCCTCCTGGAGGTTGCGGAGGACGTGGAGATCCGCGTGGCCAAGAGCGCCATCGCCAGGGTCTTTTCCGCGAAGGAGGAGCCGGAAGAGGAGGAGCCCGAGGAAGAGACGGTCGAGGAGGAGGAGGCTCCGGAGGGCTCCCCGGAGGAAAGCGAGTGACCTCACCCGTCCGAGAAGTTCCCCGAAGCGTGAAGGCGGCGTCGCATGCGCGGCCTTTTTGCCGGAGGGCGGGGAAGAGGCCCTTCCATCGCTCCCCGGCGCATGCGGCACATGGCGCGGGGCGTTTCCGCGGAGCGTTCGATCCCCCTGCATAGGGAATTTAAGGGCAGGACACGAGAGGAGGCGGCCAGTAAGCCGCCTGCAGGAGGTGAAAGGTGAAAAGGGGCAGGTCCCTGGGCATGCTGGCCGTGGTGGTCGCCATCCTTCTGGGCATGTACATACCCATACTTGTGGGCGGGTACAGCCCCCGCCTGGGTCTGGACCTGCAGGGAGGCATAAGCGTCACCCTGCAGGCGCTGGGAGATGCCACGGCGGAGAAGATGGAGAAAGCCGCCGACATCGTGCGCCGCCGCGTCAACGCCCTGGGACTGACGGAGCCCGTGGTGGCCGCGCAGGGCGAGAACCGCGTGCTGGTGCAGATCCCCGGCGAGCAGGACCCCGAGCGGGTGCTGAAGATCATCGGCAGCACGGCGCAACTGCAGTTCCGGGAGGTGCTGGAGGTAATATATCCCGAAAGCGAGAATTACGAGCAGACGCAGGTGACGGCCATAAACCCCGAGGACCTCGAGACCTACCAGGCCCTGAAAGACCAGGAGATCGTGCTGCAAAAGGAGGAGAAGGACAGGGTACTCAAGGTGAGGATGGGGCCCACGCGGCTGACCGGCGACATCATCAAGACGGCGGACCCGGCGGTGGACCAGGAAAAAGGCGGCTTCAAGATCGTTTTCGAGCTCACCGACGAGGCCGCGCCGCAGTTCGCCTCCCTGACCAGGGAACTCCTCAACAAGCAGCTGGCCATAGTCCTCGATTACCGCATCGAGTCCTTCCCCACCGTGCAGTCGGAGATAAGCGGGGGACGAGGGGAGATCACCGGTGATTTCACGCGCGAGGAGGCGCGGGACCTGGCGCTGGTGCTGAGGATGGGGGCGCTCCCGGTGGAGTTCGAGCCCGACCCCCTGGTGGAGAACATCAGCGCCACGCTGGGAAGGGATTCACTGCGGCAGGGGCTCATCGCCGGGCTGGTAGGGCTGATTCTGGTGGCCATCTTCATGCTCGCCGTTTACAGGATGCTGGGGATAGTGACCTGCGCTTCCCTGGGCATCTTCGGACTGCTCATGTTCGGCATCGTGGTCCTCCTGGGGCGCTTCGTCAACTGGTCCCTTACCCTGGCCGGCATCGCCGGCATCGTGGTCTCGGTGGGCATCTCCGCGGACTCCAGCGTGGTCTTCTTCGAGCGCCTCAAGGAGGAGGTGAGAGAGGGCAAGGCGGTCCGCTCCTCGGTGGAGCGCTCCTACCGCTCGGCCTTCCGCACCATCATAGCCGCGGACGCGGCCACCTTCATCACCGCCCTCATACTCTGGATACTGGCCATGGGCGCGGTGAAGGGTTTCGCCTTCACCCTGGGCATCGCCACCATCCTGGACGTCTTCATATCCTACTTCTTCACCCGCAACGCGGTGTCCCTCCTCTCCGGCCTCAAGGTTTACAACCGCCCGCGCATGGTGGGGGTGGGGCGCGAGGTCGCGGGGGGTGAGGCCTGATGTACGTGAGGGGCAGAGAGGTAAAGTACAACCTGGTCGGCGGCAAGCCCCTTTCCCCGCCCAACGTCTACTGGTTCGCCTTTTCCGCCCTGCTTCTCGCGGCCTCGGTGGCGGCGCTGGCTGTCATGGGGCTCAACCTGGGGATCGAGTTCAGGGGCGGTTACCTGGTGAAGATGGACCTGGAGCGCCCCGCCGACGTGGGAGAGGTGCGGTCCATCCTCGGCGATTACGCGGCACAGGGTCTCGACAAGGCCATCGTGCAGGTATCGGGCGACGGCATGACCCTCACCCTGCGCATGCCCTACATAGAGGAAACACAGACACGCAAGGAGACCATAGAGGCGGTCGAGGGACGCTTGCGGGATAGGTACGGGATCGCGGAGATCCTGCAGGAGGAACAGGTAGGCTCCGAGTGGGGACGGGAGGTGAGCAGCAAGGCGCTCATTGCGCTGGGCGTCTTCCTGGTGGTGATCCTCATCTACATAACCCTGCGCCTGGAGTTCAAGATGGCGGTGACGGCCATCGCCGCCCTCATCCACGACACCATCATAACCGTGGGCATCTACGCCCTCACGCGGCGGCAGGTCACGCCGGTGACGGTGATCGCCTTCCTGACCATACTGGGCTATTCGCTTTACGACACCATAGTGGTCTTCGACCGCGTGGAGGAGAACACCAACCTCATGGCGCGCGCCGGCAGGATATCCTTTTCCGGCATCGTGAACGAGAGCGTAAACCAGACCCTCATGCGTTCCATCGGCACCACCCTGACGACCCTCCTGCCAATAATTACCATCCTCGTCTTCGGGGGTGAGACGCTCAAGGACTTCGCCTTCGCGCTCTTCCTGGGGGTGCTCCTGGGAGGCTATTCCTCCATCTTCATCGCCTCGCCGCTGCTGGCCATGTGGAAGGAGAGGGAGCCGCGCTACGCGGCGGTGCGCGAGAGGGTGGGGGCGCGGGGGGCCCGCGAGGCCATACTGGTGAGCAAGGCCAGGGCCGCGGGGGCGGGAAAAGCCGCCCCCGAGGGAGCGGAGGAAGTCGTGGAAGAGGCGGCCGCGAGGGGCGAGAGATCGGGCGGCAAGACGGCTGCGGCGGAAACGCCCGGAGGGCTGGAGGCCGCCGCCGAACCCCCGGCTGCCAAACCCACCCCCGCCAGACCGCGGGCCGCCGGCAAACCCTCCGCCGGCAGGCCATCAGCAGCGCAGCAGCGCAAGAAGGCCACCACCAAGGGGCCGGGAGGCGGCAGGAAAAAGAAGAAGAAAAAGCGCTGACGCCAGGACGCCTGCTGCGACGAAGGCTCCCGACGCCCGCAGAAGCATGCGGGAGGGCGACTACCGTGCGGAAGACGGGGCTGCGCCTTCCTACATCAGCCGGAAAGACCCCTGCAGCGGCTTTTCAGTGGCCTTGCCATTGTGGCACTATCAGGATAGGAGGAACGCGCGAGGAAAAGGGAGGTAGGAAGGCTTGTCGCAGTCCGTGGAATCCCTCATCCAGAAGGTGAGATCCTACAACGGCAAGGGGGATGTAAAGCTCATCCGGGAAGCCTACGAGTTCGCCCGCGAGCATCACGGCGACCAGCTGCGGAAGAGCGGGGAGGAATACATACTGCATCCCCTGGGCGTGGCGCACATACTCGCCGACATGCAGATGGACGAGACCACCCTCGCCGCCGCCCTCCTCCACGACGTGGTGGAGGATACCGACATCACGCTGGAGGACGTGAGGAAGAGGTTCGGTCCCGAGGTGGCGGAGATCATAGACGGCGTGACCAAGCTGGACCATCTCTCCTTCCGCAGCCGCGAGGAGGAGAAGGCGGAGAATTTCCGCAAGATGTTCGTGGCCATGGCGCGCGACATCAGGGTGGTGATCATCAAGCTCGCCGACCGGCTGGACAACATGAAGACCATCGGGCACCTCTCGGAGGAGAAGCAGAGGGAGAAGGCGCGGGAGACGCTTGAGATCTACGCGCCTCTCGCCCACCGCCTGGGCATCTCGCAGCTCAAGTGGCAGCTGGAAGACCTCGCCTTCGCCACCCTCTACCCGCTGCGCTTCCAGGAGATCGTGCAGATGGTCAACCAGAGGAGGGGCGAGAGGGAGGAGTACATAAGGCAGGTGGAGAGGGAGCTGCAGGCCCTGCTCAGGCAATCCCACATCAAGGCGGAGATCAGCGGCCGCGTGAAGCACTATTACAGCATCTACACGAAGATGAGGGAGCGCGGCAAGCAGTTCGACGAGATCTACGACCTCTTCGCGGTGCGCATCCTGGTGCACGCCAGGGAGGAGTGCTACACCGTCATGGGCATCGTGCATTCGCTCTGGCAACCCGTGCCCGGTCGCATAAAGGACTATATCGCCAAGCCGCGTTTCGGCATCTACGAGAGCCTGCACACCACGGTGATGGGGCCACAGGGGAAACCCCTGGAGATACAGATACGCACTTACGACATGCACCGCAGGGCGGAATACGGCATAGCCGCCCACTGGCGTTACAAGGAGACGCGCCGCACCCAGGAGCGCATAAGGGAGCGGCTGGCGTGGATAAAGCGCATCGTGGAGTGGCAACATGACCTCTCCGACCCCCAGGAGTTCATGGAATCCCTGAAGATCGACCTCTTCGAGGACGAGGTCTTCGTCTTCACGCCCAAGGGAGACATCATCGACCTGCCCAAGGGCTCGACGCCCATCGATTTCGCCTATGCCATCCATACCGAGGTCGGGCACCGCTGCGTGGGGGCAAAGGTGAACGACAGGCTGGTCCCCCTAGAGTACAACCTGCGCAACGGGGACATGGTCACCATCATCACCTCCAACACCTCACCCGGGCCCTCCAAGGACTGGATAAACATCGTCAAGACGGCGCGCGCCAAGACCAAGATACGCCAGTTCTTCTCCAAGGAGAGGCGCCAGGAGGACGCCCAGGAGGGGAGGGAGATGCTCGTCAAGGCCATGCGCAAGGCCCGCCTTCCCCTGCAGAAGATCCTGGGCACGGACACCCTGGAGGATATCGCGAGGGAAGAATACGGTTTCGTGGGCCTGGACGACCTTTACGCGAGCATCGGCGCGGGCAAGACCTCCGCCCAGCAGGTGGTCAACCACCTCGTCACGCGGTTGGGACCTCCCGAGGAGGTCACCGAGGCGCCGCCCACGCCGAAGCGGCGCCGCAAGACCCCCGCCTATACCAAGGGGGTGAAGGTCGAGGGGGTGGAGAACGTCCTGGTGCGCATAGCCCACTGCTGCAACCCCGTCCCCTATGACCGCATCGTCGGCTTCGTAACCAGGGGGCGCGGAGTGTCCGTGCACAGGGCGGATTGCCCGAACGCTCGCCACATGAGGGAGCAGGATTACCGCAGCATCGAGGTGAGCTGGGACACCAAGCAGCCGACCAGCTTCCAGGTGGAGATCTGCGTGGAGGCCATGGACCGGCCCCGCCTCTTGCGGGACATCACCACGGTCATGGGGGAGTACCACGTGAACATCCTCTCTGCGACCATGAACATCAACCGGGAGAACGTGGCGGTCAGCCGCTTCGTCTTCGAGCTCGCCAATATATCCCACCTGGAGGATATACTGCGCAACGTGCGCAAGGTCGATTCCGTCTACAACGCCTACCGGGTGGTTCCCGGGAGCTGACGCGGGCGGGGCTCGCGCGGCTACGCACAGCGGGAGCCGTCCCCGTGTTTCCGGAGGGTACGGCATGAGGGCTCTGCTGCAGAGGGTGAAGAGTTGTGCCGTCCGCGTGGACGGCGAGGAGGTGTCGCGTATCGGGGCGGGGTTACTCGTGCTCCTGGGCGTTGCCGCCCGGGACGACGCACGTGATATCGACTTCATAGTGAACAAGGTCGTGAACCTGCGCATCTTCGACGATCCACAGGGCAAGCTGAACCTATCCCTGGCGGAGGTGGGGGGCGAGATCATGGTGGTCTCGCAATTCACCCTCTACGGGGATGCCCGCAAGGGAAGGCGGCCCAGCTACGTTGCGGCCGCCCCCCCGGAGAGGGCAGAGGAGCTCTACCGGCAGACCTGCGAGGCCTTCGCGCGCGCGGGCTTTCCGCCCGCGCGCGGGGTCTTCGGGAAGCACATGGAGGTGGAGCTGGTGAATGACGGGCCGGTGACCATCCTCGTCGAATCGCCCGCGCAATGAGCGCCTCGGCATGATCTCCGCCGCGAGCGCCGCCGCGTATGGAGAAGTCCCGCCCTTTGAGGATATAATGACTGCTGTTCCGTTGAGGAAAGGCAGGAAACAGCGGAGGTTCCATGTTCCTCGAGACCCTGACCGTAGGCATGCTCGCGACCAATTGCTATATACTGGCGGCGGATGAGGGCTCCCAGGCCGTGGTCATAGACCCCGCGGGCGAGGTAAGACATATAGTGCAGCGCCTGCAGCGGGCAGCGCTCGCATGCCGCGGCATACTGTGCACGCACGGACACCCGGACCACGTGGCGGGAGCGGGACCCTTGAGCGAGGAGGTGGGGGCTCCCGTCTACATACACGAGCTGGACGCAGGCGCGCTTACCGCCGCCCGCAGCAGGTTCGTGGGACTCGCGGTAGGGGCGTTTCCCAGGCGCCCCCGCGAGGTGCGCCACATAGCGGACGGCGATGTCATAGAGGTGGGAGGGGTTGCCTTGCGTGTCCTCCATACCCCGGGCCACACCCCCGGCAGCGTGAGTTTCTACACGCCGGGATACCTCTTCTGCGGGGACCTCATATTCCAGGGTTCCATAGGCAGGACGGACCTGCGGGGAGGGTCGCTGCAGGCGCTCCTGGAGTCGGTGAGGGAAAAGGTCTGGGACCTGCCGGAGGATACGCTCATCATGCCCGGTCACGGCCCGCAGACCGTCCTGCGCGTGGAGAAGGCGCACAACCCGTTCCTGGTGGGCTTGCGGTGAGATGGCGCGCGGGGCGTCGCCTGCGCGGCCCCGCCGAGGACGGCACGGGGGCGCAAGGGGACGGCCGCTCGTAGCGCGTGCGGGGATCACGCCGGAGGAGTTGCAGGGAAGAAAGGACAAGGGATGGAGGCCAAGTCGCCCAGGGGCACCATGGATGTACTGCCCCCGCAGAGCGAGCGCTGGCGGAGGGTGATGGACATGGGAGCCGCCCTTTTCCGCACCTACGGTTACGAGGAGATCATGCTCCCCCTCATGGAGCACACCGAGGTGTTCGCGCGCGGTATCGGCGAGAGCACGGACATCGTGCGCAAGGAGATGTTCACCTTCGAGGACAAGGGCGGACGCAGTCTCACCCTGCGGCCTGAGGCCACTGCGGGGGTGGCGCGAGCCTTCGTGCAGCACCGGCTGGAAAAGTCTGGATTGCCGGTAAAGCTCTACTACCGCGGACCCATGTTCCGTCACGAGCGTCCCCAGGCGGGCCGTTACCGCCAGTTCACGCAGCTGGGCGTGGAGCTCATGGGCTCGCCCCGGCCCAGTGCGGATGCCGAGGTCATCCTCCTCTGCCACCACTTCCTCTCCCGCCTCGCGGTGAAATGCGTGCTGGCGATCAACAGCGTGGGCGACCGCGCCTGCAGGCCGGCTTACGTCGACGCGCTGCGTGAGTACCTGCGGGACAAGGAGGGAGAGCTGTGCGCCGACTGCCGCAGGCGCGCGGTGGAGAACCCCCTGAGGGTGCTGGACTGCAAGGAGAAGGCCTGCGGCCGCGTCCTGGGTGGGGCGCCCGGGATACGGGAATTCCTCTGCGAAGCCTGCCGGGAGCATTTCCGGCAGGTGAGCGAACTGCTGCAGGAGGCGGGGGTGGCGTTCAGCGTGGAAGAAAGGCTGGTGAGGGGGCTGGATTACTACACGCGCACGGTGTTCGAATTCCAGGACCCCGCACTGGGGTCGCAGAACTCCCTGGCGGCCGGGGGAAGGTACGACCACCTAGTGGAGGAGATGGGGGGGAAGCCCACGCCCGCGGTGGGTTTCTCCATCGGCTTGGAGCGGGTGATGAATGCGCGGCCCCGCATCGAGGAGGAGGGCAGGAAAGGCGTGTACGTGGTGGCCATCGGGGAAGAAGCGAGGAAGAGAGCCTTCGCAGTAGCTGGAAGGATAAGGGAAATGGGTATCCGCGCCGACCTCGACCACATGGAGCGCAGCCCCAAGGCACAGATGCGGGAGGCCGACAGGGGAGGTTTCCGCTACTGCCTGCTCATCGGCGAGGAGGAACTCTCCGGGGGTTACCTCACCCTGCGCGACATGGAGGGGGGTACCCAGGACAGGTTGGAAGGAGATGCCATATGGCGGACGCTGCGGCAACGTCTGGAAGCAGGAAGCGGCGGTAGCCGACAGGGCGATCTTAGCGCGAGGGGCTGAAGGAAATGGCAGACGGAGATTGGGAGAAGAGGACCCGTTGCTGCGGGGAGCTGAGGTCCGCGGACGCCGGCGCCGAGGTGGTCCTCAACGGGTGGGTGCACACGAGACGGGATCACGGGGGCGTCATCTTCATAGACCTGAGGGACATCTCCGGGCTGGTGCAGGTGGTGTTCAACCCGGAGGTCAGCTCCCGGGCGCACGCCGTAGCCCGCTCACTGCGCAGCGAGTACGTGATCTCCTGCGCGGGTAAAGTGAGGACCAGGCCGCCGGAGGCGGTGAACCCCAGGTTGGCCACCGGGGAGATCGAGGTCATGGCCGAGAGGGTGACGGTTCTGAGCGCCTCCCAGACCCCGCCCTTCGAGATAGAAGGAGGGGGGGAGGTGGATGAGACGCTGCGCCTCCGCTACCGCTACCTCGACCTGCGCCGCGGCGAGCAGCGTGACGCCCTCATCCTGCGCAGCCGCGTGTGCAAGGCGGTGCGCGATTTCCTGGATGCCCGCGGTTTCCTCGAGATCGAGACGCCCATGCTCACCAAGAGTACCCCGGAAGGGGCGCGGGACTTCGTGGTGCCCTCCCGCCTGCAGCCCGGCAAGTTTTACGCCCTCCCGCAGTCGCCGCAGCTTTTCAAGCAACTCCTGATGGTAGCCGGCATGGAGAGGTATTACCAGATCGCGCGCTGCTTCCGTGACGAGGACCTGCGGGCGGACCGCCAGCCGGAGTTCACCCAGATAGACCTGGAGATGTCCTTCGTTGAACCGGAGGACGTCATGGGCCTCATGGACGAGATGTTCGCATACCTCTTCGGCGAGCTGCTGGGGGAAGAACTGGCCACGCCGTTTCCCCGCCTTACCTGGCACGAGGCCATGGAACGCTACGGGAGCGACCGGCCGGATGTCCGCTGGGGGATGGAGATAGGGGATTATTCCGCCATATACGCCGGTACTACCTGCAAGGTGTTCCGCGCCGCCCTGGAGGCGGGCGGGAGGATAAGGGGCTTCAAGGTCGCGGGCATGAGGAAACCCGCGCGACGCGAGCTGGACGGCCTGGTCGAGGAGGCGCAGCGACTGGGGGCGGGGGGCCTGGTTTGGATGGTGCGAGAGGGTGACGAGATAAGGTCGCCGGTTGCCAAGTTCCTCGACGGGCGCGAGGTCGCGGACACGCTGCGCGCCGCCGGGCTGCAGGAGGGAGAGGTGCTGGTGCTGGCGGCGGGAGGGGAGGAGACCAATGCGGTTCTCTCCGGAATACGCGATCACTGCGCGCGCCTTTACCCGGTGACGCCGGAGCGGAGGTTCTCCTTCGTGTGGGTGACCCGTTTCCCGCTCTTCGAGTGGGACGAGGAGGAAAAGAGGTACAAGAGCAACCACCATCCCTTCACCGCGCCGTCGCGGGAATGCCTGGATTTCCTTGAGGAGCGGCCCCTCGAGGCGACCTCCGACTCCTACGACCTGGTGCTCAACGGCGTGGAGCTGGGAGGCGGCAGCATCCGCATCCACCAGCCCGCCCTGCAGGAGCGCGTTTTCCGCATCCTGGGATTGCGCGACGAGGAGGTGCGAGAGAAGTTCTCCTTCCTCCTCGAGGCCTTCCGCTACGGGCCGCCGCCGCACGGCGGCATAGCCTTCGGTCTTGACCGCCTGGTCATGATAATGGCGGGGAGGGAATCCATCCGCGAGGTGATCGCCTTTCCCAAGACGCAATCGGGTGCGGACCCCTTGACCGGGGCTCCGGATGCCATCTATCCCGAGCAGCTCAAGGAGCTGCGCCTGCGCCAGCTGTAAAATCAAGGTATGTGACGGTGAGGGCGGGAGGGTAGCCCGGGGCGGCTCGCGCGTGGACGAGCGGCCCGCGAGGCATGGCGGCTCCGTGATTGGGGACGGCATGCGCGGGTGCCCCCGTGTGCAGGGGGGGTTTGAGGACGGGAGAGGAAAGGAACGGGAATGGAGATAAAGGTCGCCCGCTATGCCGGTTTCTGCCCCGGGGTCAGGCGCGCCCTGCGACTCGCGGAGGAGACCCTCGCCGGGGCGCGGGGGAAGGTGTTTTCGCTGGGGCCCATCATACACAACCCGCACGTGGTGGGGGAGCTGCAGGAGAGGGGGCTGCAGATACTGCCGGAGGATGAGGAGGTGCTGCGCGGGCTGTCCCTGAGGGGCGCGCTGGTGGTGGTGAGGTCTCACGGCATACCGCCCGCGACCGCCGCCCTCCTGCGCGAAAAGGGCGCCGCGCTGGTGGATGCCACCTGCCCCACGGTGAAGAAGGCGCAGAGGGCGGCCATGCGCCTCGTGAAGGAGGGCTACCACCTCTTCATCGTGGGCGACGCCGCGCATCCAGAGGTGGCGGCCATCCTCGGCCACGTGGGCGGGAACGCCGAGGTCATCAAGGACACCCAGGAGCTGAAGGAATGGTGGAGCAAGCGCACGGAAAAGGTGAGGAAGGTGGGCCTTATCGCCCAGACCACGGTGGACCTGCTCACGTTCCGCAGTCTCCTTGACGGCCTCATCAACGAGGTCCCCGAGGTGATGAGGGAGGTCGGCGAGATGAAGCTCATAAACACCCTCTGCCGCAACACGCTGGCCCGCCAGGCCGAGGCGCTGAAAGCGGCTTTCGATTCGGACCTCGTGGTGGTGGTGGGAGGAAAGGAAAGCTCGAACACCGAGTTCATGCGCAAGATCTGCGCAACCGCCGGCACCAGGACCATCAAGGTGGAGGCGGCGGGGGAGTTGACGGCCGATGTCCTGCAGGGAGCGAGAAAGGTAACGGTGCTGGGAGGCGCCTCCACCCCGGGGAAAAGCGTGCAGGAAGTGCGCGACAGGCTGGAGGAGCTGAGCGTGGAGGCGGAGGCCGGGGATCCCTGAGGCGCACCGCCGCGCCCCGACACCGGCACCGTTCGTCTCACCGGCTGACCCCGCGTGTGCCGACGAAGGAAAACGCGCGGCCGCACGCAGGGAGGTGAGCGATGCCGCATACGGATATCCCCTAATATTTATCATCGGTTACCTTACTTCCTCGGGATGGCGGTCGATAGAACGCCCCGCTCGAGCCGGCATTCGATGCGGGACTGCCCGCGCGGCCGAGCCGGCCGCGGGTCGCGGGAACGCGACCGGCGGGTTGAGAAGAGACCATCATGGCGGAGGCCGCAATAGCGGATCTACGCTCCACGAAGCTGGAATCCACGGCTCCGGATCCGCCGTATGGGATACCCGCGCGGCCGGGCCGGCCGCGGGTCGCGGGAACGCGACCGGCGGGATGATAGAGTCCGTGCGTGCAGAAGCGGAGGATATCGGGAGAACGATGCCGTATCGTTTCGGCAGGCGCTTTCCAGATAAAAAGATCGGGAGGCCACCCTATCATCCTGGCAAGGCCAGTGGTTTGCGCTCCGCCATGCCGGAATATAAAATATAGGTAGCGCGGTTTGCGGGCTCGACCTTGTACGTTGTGCGCCGTGGTTTATCGTTGAGCCAACACTTCGAAAAAGGGAACCGCTTTCCGCCGGCGGACGCAATGCCCCCAACCCGGGTGGGGGACTGCGGAGGCCTGCGGTAGGTGCCCACCTGCGTGGGTGCAGGTTCAAGATAGCGGCGTGGACGGCAGGGTGGAGTCCGATTATTTTGCTTGGACGGGGCGACGGGCCGTCTTCAACGAGCTACCGCTTGCCGTGCGTGACCGGGCAGCCTACTTGTCGGGGGCGCGCGGTATATTGTTCTCGGCGGTTTCCTGGCGAGGGTCGCCGTCGAGGCGGGGGTTACTTGCCGGGGATTTCCGGCACAGGCCCCTGGCTCCGGAGAGAAAGGAGATCCCCTTGGATCTCTTCGAAAGCGCACGGGAGGAGATGCTCAGGAGAGAGGCGCCGCTGGCCCTGCGCATGCGCCCGCGCTCCCTCGAGGAGTTCGTGGGCCAGGAGGAACTGGTGGGCGAGGGCACCTACCTGCGCCGGGCCATAGAGGAAGACCGGCTGGCGACAGCGATCTTCTGGGGTCCACCCGGTTCGGGCAAGACCACGCTGGCGGCGATCATCGCCGCCATGACACGGGCTCATTTCCAGCAGATTTCCGCGGTGGCGAGCGGCGTTGCCGAGGTGCGCAGGCTCATCCAGGAGGCCGGGGACAGGCGGGCCATGCACGGGCAGCGCACCATCGTCTTCATCGACGAGATACACAGGTTCAACAAGGCGCAGCAAGACGCCCTACTCCCGGCGGTGGAGGACGGGCGCATCGTCCTCATCGGCGCCACCACGGAGAACCCCTATTTCGAGGTGAACCCGGCCCTCGTCTCACGCTCCAAGATATTCCGCCTCAAGCCCCTGAACGAGGATGAGGTGAGGACCATCGTGGAGAGGGCCCTCGCGGACGAGGAAAGGGGCCTGGCGCGGCTCGGCCTGGTGGTGGAGGAAGCAGCCCTGGATCACATCGTCCGCCTCTCGGGAGGGGATGCGAGGGTCGCCCTGAACACCCTGGAGGCGGCGGCACTGCTGGCGAAGGAGGAAGGCGGGGTGAGGCGCATCGACCTGCAGGCCGCGGAGGAGGCGGCACAACGCAAGGCGCTCCTCTACGACAAGTGGGGGGACGCGCATTACGACACCATATCCGCCTTCATCAAGTCCATGCGGGGCTCCGACCCACACGCCGCGGTCTACTGGCTGGCTCGCATGCTCTACGCCGGGGAGGACCCCAGGTTCATCGCGCGGCGCATGGTCATCTTCGCCTCGGAGGATATAGGCCTGGCGGACGCGAACGCCCTACAGGTGGCGGTGGCGGCGGCGCAAGCCGTGGATTTCGTGGGACTCCCCGAGTGCAGGCTGAACCTCGCGCATGCGGCCCTCTACCTTTCCCTCGCCCCTAAGAGCAATTCCGCCACACGCGCCATAGCGGAGGCGGACAGGGAGGTGGCCGAGGGCCTGACTCCCCCCGTGCCGGCACACCTGAGGGACGCCCACTACCCCGCCGCCGCGGCGCTGGGCCACGGCAGGGACTACCTCTATCCCCATGCCTTTCCCGGTTCCTACGTCAGGCAGAGTTACCTTCCCCCCGAGCTTGAGGGCCGCGAGTTCTACCGGCCCGGGGAAAACGGGGAGGAGGCGGAACTGGCCGGGGAATGGAAACGCAGGACGGGGGAGGGGAGGGATGGAACGCGATGAGCGCGTTCGTGCGGATGACGGGCGCTGCCCGTCCGGGCACGGCCCATTTGACACCCCTTCCGGGCCGGTGCTATCCTCGAAAAGTTGAAAAACCGCGTGCGAACAGGAGAAAAAGGTGTACAGCGACAAGGTGATAGAACATTTCCAGAATCCCCGCAACGTTGGGACGATCCCGGATTGCGACGGTGTGGGCAGGGTGGGCAGCCCGGTGTGCGGGGACATGATGGAGGTCTATATCAAGGTTGAGAACGGCCGGCTGGTGGACGTGAAATACAAGACCTTCGGCTGCGGGGCGGCCGTCGCCTCGGGAAGCATGGGCACGGAAATGGTAAAGGGCTTGACCATAGAGGAGGCCCTGAAGATAACCGACGAGCAGGTTGCGGAGGCGCTGGACGGCCTGCCGCCGGAGAAGATGCATTGCTCCAATCTCGCCGCCGAGGGCATCCACGCGGCCATCCAGGATTACCTTTCCCGGCGGCGACAGGAACATTGAGGGGGGCTTGCGCTTGGGTGGGATCGCCGCGCTGGTGTGCGCCGTCTCCTTCGCCCTCTTCATGCTAGCGCTGGCGGTGGTGACCTTAAAGCTGGCCAGGTCCCTCTCCATCACCAACCGCATACTCAATGACATCCGGCACGAGGCCGTCCCGCTGCTCACGAAGCTTCAGACGACCATGGACCACGTCAACGTCGAGATGGCGCGCGTCGACGGGGTGCTTGCGTCCGTGGAAAGTATGGCCGGAAGCGTGAACGAGGCGACCAAGGCGGCGCAGAAGGCGCTCACCTCCCCCCTGGCGAGGATACTGGGCCTGGGCGTGGGGGCGCGGAGGGCGCTCGGCTCCGTTTCCTCCGGCGGGAAGGGAGCACGGGACGCGGAGGGGGACTGATCCATACGGCCGGTTTCCGCTTCGCCTCCCGCGAGCGGCCGGACCCCGCGGAATACGGCGCGTAAGAGTCTCGGCATAGCCCCGCTTTCTTTGCCTCCCGCTGGCGGCCGGACCCGCGGGCGACACGATGCGTAACCGTTGCAGGACCGCCCTGCTTGTCTGGCCGCCCGCAGGCAGCGGGCCTCGCGGGCCTCTCCGAAACGGGGGCGGGAAGCCCGAGGCATGGTGCCGACGCCCGCTTACCGCCGCAAGGGAGGCGGGGAGAACGGACCTACACGCAATGGATCCGTGCGTGTCGCGCAGCCCCCGCGGGAACCCCCGGTAGATTGCCGCGACTCCATGCGCGCCAAGCGCGCGATGATGTAGAATAAGCGAACATGGAACACGATACCGGGCATGCCCTCGCGGCAGGCGGGGCGCATGGCGTCGTCTTTCACGGGGAGGAACGGACTTGCGCAGCGACGAGATAAGGGACAGGTTCCTGGAGTTCTTCCGGGAGAGGGGACACCGCGTGGTGAAGAGCTCCTCCCTCATACCCGATGACCCCACCCTGCTTCTGACCAACGCGGGCATGGTGCAGTTCAAGCCCTTCTTCCTCGCCCTCCAGAAGCCGGACTTCACGCGGGCCACCACCTGCCAGAAGTGCGTGCGCACCACGGACATCGAGAAGGTGGGTCACACGGCGCGTCACCTCACCTTCTTCGAGATGCTGGGCAACTTCAGCTTCGGCGATTACTACAAGCGTGAGGCCATACCGTGGGCGTGGGAGTTCCTGACCGGCGTGATGGGGCTGGACCCCGGACGCATGTATTGCTCCGTTTTCAGGGAGGACGACGAGGCCTACGAGATCTGGAGAGACGTGGTGGGCGTTCCGGAAGACCGCCTCGTCCGCCTGGGCGAGGAGGACAACTTCTGGGACATGGGCACCACCGGTCCGTGCGGCCCCTGCTCGGAGATAATCTACGACCAGGGGGAGGAGTACGGATGCGGCAGGCCCGATTGCCGCGTGGGATGCGACTGCGACCGCTACCTCGAGTTGTGGAACCTGGTCTTCATGCAGTTCGACCGCGACGCAGAGGGCGGCCTGCACCCCCTGCCCTCGAAGAACATCGACACGGGACTGGGACTGGAGCGGCTCGCCTCGGTCATGCAGGGGGTAGCCAGCAACTTCGAGACGGACCTGCTGGCGCCGGTGTTGCAGGCCGTATGTGACCTCGGCGGCGTGAGCTACGGGAGGGGCGGGGAAAGCGACATATCGGTGAAGATAGTGGCCGACCACGCGCGCGCCTTCACCTTCCTGGTGGGCGACGGCGTGCTGCCGTCCAACGAGGATCGAGGGTATATACTGCGCAGGCTGATACGGCGCGCGGTGCGCCACGGGCGGCTGCTGGGGATAGAGGAGATCTTCCTCCCCCGCCTGGTGGACGTGGTGCTGGAGATCATGGGAGACGCATACCCCGAACTGAAGCGGGACCGCTCCTTCATCGTCTCCATAGTGCGCGGCGAGGAAGAGAGGTTCTCGCAGACGCTGCGCAGCGGGCTCGTCTACCTGGCCGGGACCATGGAGGACCTGCGCAGGGAGGGGAAGCGCACGGTGCCGGGCGAGGCGGTGTTCTACCTCCACGACACCCTGGGTTTTCCGCTGGAGTTGACGCGGGAGCTGGCGCGTGAGGAGGGCTTGGAGCTGGATGAGGAGGGGTTTGA
Organism: Actinomycetota bacterium; assembly: GCA_014360655.1. Classification (NCBI taxonomy): domain Bacteria; kingdom Bacillati; phylum Actinomycetota; species Actinomycetota bacterium. The sequence goes on from JACIXC010000002.1 coordinate 187,367, forward strand.
GGCCCTCATGCGGGAGCAGAGGGAGAGGGCGCGGGCGGCGCGCGTGGAAGAGGGTTATTCCGCCCAGGAGCAGGAGATATACGCCGAGATACTGGACAACTACGGCGAGAGCCATTTCACGGGGTACGAGACCATGAGCGACCGCGCGAGGCTAATGGCCGTGGTCAGGGACGGCCGCGCGGTATCCGAGGCGGCGCAGGGGGATGAGGTGGAGCTCTTCCTCGACCGCACCCCCTTTTACGGGGAGAAGGGCGGCCAGGTGGGCGATACCGGGTTGATAGCATCCCCTTCCGGAGAGGCGCAGGTGCTCGATACGGTGCATCCGACGCGAGGCCTCACCGCCCACCGCGCGCGGGTCGTCCGCGGCAGGCTCGTGGCGGGCGAAGAGGTGGAGGCCAGCGTGGACCGTGAGCGCCGCATGGCCATAAGGCGCAACCATACCGCCACGCACCTCCTGCACAATGCCCTGCGGCACGTTCTGGGAGACCATGCCAAGCAGGCGGGCTCCCTCGTGGAACCCCACAGGCTCCGCTTCGACTTCACCCATTACGCCCCACTGACCCGCGAGGAGTTGGCAAGGGTGGAGGAGATGGCCAACAGGGCCGTCATGGAGGATTACCCGGTGAGGGCATACGTCACCACCTACGAGTACGCGTTGAGCATCAACGCCGTCGCCCTCTTCGGCGAGAAATACGAGGATTACGTGCGGGTGGTGGAGGTGGACGAGCTGAGCCGCGAGCTCTGCGGGGGTACCCACGTGGCGAGGACGGGAGAGATCGGCATGCTGGTGGTGGTGAGCGAGGCGGGTATCGGCGCCAACATGCGGCGCATCGAGGCCCTGACCGGCAGCGAAGCCTACCGCTACGTGCGCCGCCGCCGCGACATGCTGGAGGAGATGGCATCCTCGCTCAAGGTCGACGTGGAGAAGTTGCCCGAGAGGTTGAGCCGGCTGCAGCAGCGCGTGAAGGAGCTGGAGAGCGAGCTGCGCAGGAGGGAGAAGGAGGAGATGTCCTCGCTGGTGGACGGGGGCATATCCTGGCGGGAGAGCGAGGTCGCGGGGGGGCTTCTCCTCACCGCGGAGGTGAGGGACCTCGACCCCCAGGCCTTGCGGGAGCTCGCCGAGAGGACCCTGGCGAGGAGGAAGGCGAAGGCGGTGAGCATCGCCGCCGTGCAGGGAGGCAAGGCGAACATCGTGGTCCACCTCTCGCGGGAACTGGTTGAAAAGGGGCTCAGCGCCGTGGAGCTGGCGAGGAGGGCGGCCGCGCTGCTGGGAGGGGGGGGCGGCGGCAGGCCGGACATGGCCGTGGGCGGCGGTTCCCAGGCGGGGAGGGTGGCGGAAGCCCTCCAGGAGGTGACCGAGGAGATAAGGCGGGGCCTGGGAGACGGGCATGCGTAGCCTGGGGCTGGATATCGGCGAGCGCCGCGTGGGGGTGGCCGTTTCCGACCCGTTGGGAGTGCATGCCTATCCCCTGGAGACCCTGCACGACATTGACCCGGAGGCCTTGCGGGAGTACGTATCCGGTAAGGTGGCGGAAGGCGTGCGGGAGGTGGTGATAGGGCTTCCTCTCACCATGCGCGGCAGGGAAGGAGCCCAGGCGGCCGTGGCGCGCAGGTACGCGGAAGCGCTGCGGGCGCTGCCGTCCCTCGAGGTGATCCTCTGGGACGAGAGGCTGTCCACGGTGGAGGCGACGAGGAGGCTGCGCGAGGGAGGGAAACGGCGCCGGCGCGCAGGGGTGGACGCGGAAGCCGCCTCCCTCGTCCTGCAGTCGTACCTGGACGGGAAGAGGAAGGCGGAACGGGATTGACGGGGAACGGCGAGCGTGAGCCCGTGGAAGGCCGCGGCGATGACGCCCTTCCCGTGTCCTCGCGGCAGGCCTGGGAGGAGCATGGTGGTCAGGGCGATGGAGGCGAGAAGGGGCGATGCCCCGCCGGAAGACACGTTACGCGTACGCGGGTCCTCGAGGCGGGAGCGACGGAGACGAGGGCGGAGAGGAGGGCGCGCGTACGGCGCAGGAGGCGCATCGCCGTCTTCCTGCTGGCGCTGCTCCTTTCGGCGACGTTATGCGCAGTCCTTTACCTGCACTATTTCTGCCCCACGAAGGGGGAGGAACCCGTTCACGTGACCATCGAAGAGGGCGAATCTGCCTCGCAGATCGCCGCAAAGCTGCACGAGAAAGGCATCATCACCTCGGCCAGCATCTTCCGGCTGCTGGCGTGGCTGCAGGGAAGGCAGGGCAGGTTCAAGTCCGGCCACTACCTCTTCTACACCGGCATGAGGTACGGGGAGGTGTTCGCGGCCCTGGAGGCGGGACCCAATTACCAGCTGCGCCTCACCCTGCCCGAGGGGCTCACGGTGGCGGAGACGGCCGCTCAGGTGGAGAAGGCCCTGGGGATACCGCGCGAGGAATTCCTGCGCGTGGCCGGAAGCGGTATCTTCGAGTGTTCCTTCATCCCGCCCGAGATGCGCGGGAACCTCGAGGGCTTCCTCTTTCCCAAGACCTACGACCTGCCGCCGGAAAGCGACGCGCAAGGGGTGATAGAGACCCTCCTGAGGCAATTCGAGGCGGAGGCTTCGGAACTGGACTGGTCGCGCACGGAAGCGCTGTCAATTACGCCCTACCAGGCGGTGATCGTCGCCTCCCTCGTCGAGCGGGAGGCAATGCGCGACGACGAGAGACCCCTGGTGGCGGCGGTGGTATACAACCGCCTGCGCAGGGACATGTTCCTGCAGATAGACGCCACGGTGCAGTACGCCCTCCCCTCATGGAAGGCGGTGCTCACCTACGAGGACCTTAAGACGCCGTCCCCCTACAACACCTACCTGCATAAAGGGCTGCCGCCCGCCCCGATCTGCAGCCCGGGCCTTGCGAGCCTGCGGGCCGCACTGGAGCCCGCGGAGGTCGACTACCTGTACTACGTGGCCACGGGTGACGGCGGCCATTTCTTCACGTCCGATTACGCGGAGTTCCTGCGCGTGAAGGAGGAGGTGCAGGGGAACTGAGAGCGGGGCGTGCCGGCGCAACGCGCTGATTCGCCGCGTGGTGATAGGGAGGCGCGCCGCGGTACGTCGCACATGTCCTCCAATCGTGCGGCGCGCGTCGGGCGCCGGCGTCCTCCCTCCGCTTCACGCGGGTCTGTTGGCGCGCCGCAGCCGTTTCATGTTTAATAGGAAAGGAAGGAAGCCGCTACTCTCACGAGGAAGGTCGGGCAGTGGCTGAGGACATGGAAACCCCTGACGCGCGCCTGCGCGCGCTCAGCGAAGCGCTGGCTATCCTCAACCTGGCGGGCGAGGAAGTGACCGGCCGTTCCACCTCACAGCTGATGTATTTCGCGGGCAAGGATCTGGGCACGAGGGAGGCGCGGGCGTACGACCGCACCGACGACCTGGAGCGCGCCCTGTCCTGGATCTTCCCGCAGCGGGACGGGGCCTGGAGGGTGACCCTGTGGAAGAACAAGGAAGACGAGGATTACTGGGTCTACGAGGTTGAGGAGATGTTCATCCGCCTTCTCTTCGAGGGGTGCCCCGTCCGTGACGCGTGCCTGGCCGCGGGCGTTAAGCTGGGAGGGGTGGCCTGCCAGGCGGTGCACGGCTACGCCGCGGGCATGCTGCAGAGCATCTTCGGGCGCAAGGTGGATCTTCACACCGAGCACGCGGGACCGGGGGCATGCCTTGTGGTGTTAAAGACGACCCTGGAGTAAGACATGCAGGTGGCTTTGCTGTCCCTGAGTTCCTGCCTGGGTTGCCAGGCGGTATTCCTCGGCCTCGAGGAATATCTCTACACCATCATCGGGGAGAACAGGATATCCTTCGCGCCCTTTCTCATGGACAGCCGCGAGATAGCCGAGGTCGATCTGGCCCTGGTTGAAGGAACGGTGCGGCATGCGGGACATTTCGCCAGGGCACGCGAGGTGAGGGAGAAGGCGGCGCGCGTGGCGGCCTTGGGAACGTGCGCCTGCTTCGGCGGCGTACAGGGGCTGGCGGACCGCTTTGCGGAAGAAGAGATCATGAGGCGGCGTTTCGGGGGTGAGCCCTGCGAGGGGGCGCCCGGCGGCGTAAAGCGGCTCCTTCCCCTGGATTCGTTCATCAAGGTGGATTATTACCTCCCGGGTTGCCCGCCCACGCAGGAGCTCATGAAGGGGTTCCTGCAGGCCGCCCTGGCCGGCACGCAGCCCCTGCGCGAGGGCTCTACGCTGTGCGCGGAATGCCGTGTTTCCTGCCCGGAGTTGCCGCAGCCCGGGCCCAGGCGCACGACGGAAGCCCCGCCCAGGAAAGGTGAATGCCTGATCGAGTCGGGTTACGCCTGCATGGGGCCCCTGACGCGCGACGGATGCGGTGCCCGCTGCCCCACCGAGATGGGGGTGCCGTGCCGTGGTTGCCGGGGGCCCAGCGACCGCGCGCTCCTCGACCCCGGGACGGACTTGAAGGGGGAGACGGTGAGGCGCCTGGCGAGAGCCACGGGGAAAAAGGCCGGCGAGGTGGAGGAGGCCGTGAACGACCCCGCGCACACCTGTTTCATGTTCTGTCTCGCGGAGCCGGCGTTGAGGAGGCGGCGCCGGGAAGGCAGTTCTCCGTACATCCACCGCATGGGCGGGAGGTAGGAAGGAGCCTGCGGGCCCTGCGGGGTAGGAGGCATCGAGGTGGTGAGTTCACTTGGCTGAGCTGGTGGTGGATCCCGTCACCAGGATAAACGGGACCGCAACCCTCCGTATAGTGAGCGAGGAGGCGGCCCCGCCCGAGGCGCGTTTCTCGGCCTTCGGTTACCGGGGGTTCGAAAGGATCGTATCCGGCGCACACCTTGAGAACCTCCTGCCCCTGGTCTCCCGCATCTGCGGGTGCGATTCCGTTTTTCACCAGGTGGGCGCGGCCATGGCCGTGGAGAAGGCGCTGGGGGTGGAAACGCCGCCGCGCCTGCGTGCCCTCCGCGAGCTGGCCATGCACGGGCAGCTTTTCGAGCGCCACGCGGTGTCCCTTTCCGTGCACGGGCTGCCCGACCTGCTCTTCCCCTCCTCGGACCCGAGCCTGCGCAACATCGTGAGCATCTACAGGGTGGACGAGGAGGTGGTGCGCAGGCTGCTGGGCATCAAGTCCCTGGGGACCACGGTCCTGAGGGAGGTGGGAGGAAGCGCCGTCCACCCCGTGAATTTCCGACCCGGCGGCGCCGCCCGGGACATCACGGAGGAGGGCAGGGAGAGGTTGCGTTCGCAACTGGAGGAGGCCAGGCCCCTCCTGGTGGAGACGGCCCGCCTCATCAAGTTGCTCCTCAGGAGAAGCGAGGAGCTGGCGAGCAGGATGGGGAACGTGCCCGTCCCCTCCCTCGCCCTGCGCGGCGCGGGGGGGATGACGCTGCTCGGCGGCAACGCGGTGATCGCTTCCCCGGAGGGCGCAGAAAGTACGGTGCTCTCTCACGGGGAGCTCGCGAACAAGCTGCTGGAGGAGAACTCCCCCCACAGTCATGTGAGGCCAGCAAGCCTGGAGGGTCACGGGGAGCTGCGTGTCGGGCCCCTCGCCAGGATAAACGTCAACGGTAGTTATGGGACTCCCTTGGCGGACGAGGAGCTCGCGGAGGTCAGGGCTCAGTGGGGGTTTCCCGTCCATGCCTGCCTGGTGGGACACGCTTTGCGCGTCCTGGAGATGATACATGCCTGGGAGAGGATGCGGGAGCTGCTGGAGGAGCCCCCGCAGGGCGAGATATCCGTGGCGGTGTCGCCGGCGCCCGGCAGGGGGGCCGCCGTGCTGGAGGCGCCCGAGGGCATGATGGTCTACGAGGTGGAGGTGACGGGGGAGGGCCTGGTGAAGGACGTGAGGCTGATCACGCCCCTGCAGTTCAATCTGCGCGTGCTCGAGAGTTCCCTGGCGAAGGTCGCGGGGGAGATGGGGCTCGAGGGAGAGCCGAGGACAACGGATGTACTGCAGATGGTGGTCAGGGCTTATGCCCCGTGTGTCCCCTGCGGCCTGCATTGAAGACGCTGGAGGTAAAGATTGGAAGATGATGAAAGGATAACGGCGCCGCAGGTAAACGCCGGGAGGTGCATAGGCTGCTGGGAATGCCTGGATGCCTGTCCCCAGGTGAAGAACACGGAATATCCGGTCTTCGCCAGGGGCGACGGCGTGCCTGAGGTCGTCAACCCGGACAGCTGCATAGGCTGCCTCAGCTGCCTGGAGGCCTGTCGCGCGGAGGCCCTGACCGTCGCCGGCTTGGGGGCGGGGACCCACTCGTGGGACGAGAGGACGAAGGCCAAGTGCAGGGCCGTCTTCTGACGTAGGGGGGATACTCGTGGGGCGTGTCCATGGGAGCTCGGACGGCACCAATCGAGGGACGGATAACTGATTATGAAGAAGTATCCGGTTGCATACGATATATCATCACGGAGACGGCAAGGCGGCGATCTCGCGACGATGCGCGGTGAAGCGACCCCGTGCCGAGGCGACCGTGGCGTTGATGTGGGTCGGTGAGTTGCAACCGCTCCCCGGTTAAAACACAATCATGTTGAATGACGATGAAGTCGCCGGAGGCGGGTGGGCGGAGGGGAGGGTTCGCCGGTGCGCCCGGTACGGCGGGAGCGGCGGTTCTACCCACCTCGCAAGGCGGAGCACGGCGGCCGCACGCGGCCATCGAGGTGCTGAGAGGAGGGATGAAGGGAGGCAGCTTCAAGAAAAAACCGGAAATGTCGATACTTAACTATTGGACAAACTAATTAACTTTAGTATAATTGAGCAACAATACTAACGGAAATATTGCCCCGCGGCGGCCGATTATGCGCACTGGGGCTGGTTATTCTACGATGCGGAAAGAAGGAGGAGAAAGCCGTTTTCTCCACGGGGCAGGAGGTGGTGCGGTTTGCCCGATCTGAGGAAGGTACTCGAGGAACTCGTGGCCACGGGAACGGTGAGAGCGGCTCTCGTAGTGGGAAGGGACGGTTTCATCATCGAGACGGCGGGAGAGGATGCAACCCACCTGGAGGCCGTGGGCGCCATAGCCCCAAGCTCCCTTGGGGCTGCCGAGGTGATCGGACTGGAGCTGGCCCAGGGACCGATGGCGCAGGCGATGTTCGAATTCGAAAAGGGAGCCATACTGATGAGCGCGGTGGGCAGCGACGCTATCCTGGTTTCCATCCTGCCCGCGGGAGCCAACCTGGGCAAGGCGAGGTACGACATCCGGAAGTTTCTCCCTGCCATAGAGAGCTCTCTCTGAGAGGCACGGGAGACCGGTCGCCGTGACGGGGAGCTATAGCGGCTTATCTGGAGGTTGACTTGGCTTCGGAAAGAATCGAGAAGATGAACACCATCCTGAGGGAGCTCAGGTCGGGCATGCCGGAGATCGAGGCCGCGGTGCTCATCAGCTCGGACGCCATGGCCCTGGCGTCGGACGTTTCGGACGATGCCGACGAGGAGATGATAGGAGCCCTCTCGGCCTCCGTGCTGAGCATGGGAGAGAGGGCGGCCCGCGATCTCAAGCGCGGTGCGCTGGAGCAGGTCTATGTGAAGGGCGACCAGGGCTATCTCCTCCTGGTCCACTGCGGGCCGGACGCCTTGCTGTCGCTCCTGGTGAAGCCGGAGGCGAAACTGGGCGTGGTCTTCATGGAAGCGAAGAGGACGGCGGAAGAGCTGGAGAAGTTGTTCCAATGAGCCGCTAAGGTTACGGAAAACGATCTTACCTGCGGGAGGTTGCATACTTGGCGGAATCGAGGGAGGAAAGACTGCGCAACGCACTCAGCGAGCTGGTCGCGAAGTCCGCGGAGGTGGATGCGGCCGCGGTGGTGAGCATGGATGGTCTGGTCATGGCGTCGGTACTTCCCAACACGCTCGAGGAGGACAGGCTGGGTGCCATGTCGGCCGCCCTCCTGAGCCTGGGGGAGAGGACGTCCGAGGAGCTCGGGCGCGGGGAGCTGGCGCAGGTCTTCGTCGAGGGAAACGCGGGCTACGTATTCCTCATGGCCGCCGGGGAGGACGCGGTGCTCACGGCCCTGGTCCGCAAGGGGAGCAAGCTGGGCCTGGTGCTCTACGACGTCAAGGGAGCGGCGAAGAAGATAGCCGAGATAATCAAGTCGGAATTCCGCATCGAATACGAGTGAAAGAGAGGCGAAAGAGAGGGCACTATCAGGACGGGCGGTGACGGCCTCGGCGGGGCGGAGGGTCAAGACGGGCGCTTGCTTGCGTCTCGCTGCATGGGGGTGGATGATAAACGAGGGGGGTAATAAAAAACGGATTTGCATACGATTAATATGTAATGAGAAAAAGACGAGACGAGAAGAGGATGAGCGTAAACACGACGGTTCTCGTGGCGCTCCTCGAGGAGAAACGGGCGGCATGGCTCTGAAGGGAAGTTTAAAGGATTTCAGCCTCCCGGACCTGTTCCAGTTGCTGAATTTCAGCAAGAAGAACGGGACGCTCAACCTCACGCGGGGACAGGCGAGGGGTTACATATGCTTCCGCAACGGGGAGGTCTTCTTCGCCACCACCAACTGGAAGAGGCAGTCCCTGGGCATGAAGCTGCTCGGAGCCGGCATCATCAACAAGGCGCAGCTGGACGAGGCGCTCGAAATGCAGAAGAAGGAGGCGCGCGGGCAACGGCTGGGGCAGCTTCTCATACGCATGGGTTACATCACCAAGGAGCAGCTCGAGGTCTTCGTGGAGGAGCAGATACAGGACGCCGTTTTCGAGATGCTGCGCTGGACGGACGGCGAGTTCGACTTTCAACCGGGCATGGTCTTCCCCGAGGAAGACATAGGCCTCTCCATAAGCACCGAGGAGCTCATCATGGAGGGCTCCCGGCGCCTGGACGAGTGGAACCGTATCGAGAAGAAGATACCCCACCTGGACGTGGTCTTCCGCATGACCTCCATGCAGGGGAGGGAAGCCGCGCAGATAAGCCTGACGCCCGAGGAGTGGATGGTGCTCACCCACGTGGACGGGGAGAAGACGGTGCGCCAGATAGTGGAGCAGACGGGGATGAGCACCCTGCACGCCTGCAAGATACTCTACGGCCTCATCAGCTCCGGGCTGCTGGAGAACGTCACCCCCGACCTGGAGGAGAAGGAGGCCGACCGGAGGCTGGAGCGGCTGGCGGAGGAGCTGGAGAAGGAGGCGGGAGCTGAGGAGGTCGTCGAGGTACCGGATCTCGAGGAGGCGCTTCTCTCCGGAGGTAGGGAGGAGGGGGCGGCCACGGAGGCGGAGAGCGCCGTGACGGGGGCGCCGGAGCTTGTGGAAGAGCCCGCGGAGAGCGCGGTGGACAGGGAGCTGACGAGAGGCGGCGTACCCCTGCTCGAGGAAGAAGCGGCCCTCACCGGGGCCGGGGAGGCGGAGCCGGAGCTGAGCGAGGCCATCGGGTCGGTGATGGACATGCTGGAGGTGGAGGCCGTTCCCCGGGGGGAGACGGCCGCCCGTGAAGTGGGCGTACCCGGAGTCGCCGAAGCGCGGGAGGCGGCACTCGCGGGGGAACGGGCGCAAGGGGCTGCCGGCGGGGAAGAGGCCGCCGTTCTTCCGGGTATAACGGCGGAGGGCATGGCGGAGGAAGTCCTGGAGGGCGCCGCCACCGGGATGGTGGAGGCGGTGGAGATAGAGCTGGGCGACGAGATGGAGGGCGAGATCCTCATCGAGGAAGCGCCCGTCGCGCCGGAGGTGGAAGTCGTCGAGGAGCTGATGGAAGCGGAAGCGGTCACGGAGGCGGCGGCGGAAGAAGGGGCGGAAGAGGCCGCCGAGGAGGCCGTGAAAGGAGCCGTGCAAGAGGTCGCCGTGGAAGAGGCCGCCGAGGAGGCCGCCGAAGAAGGGCCCGCAACCGTCGGGGAAGCCCCCCTTCCCGGCTCTCTCCAGGTCCTCGAGGAGGAGAAGAGGAAGGAAGAGCAGGTGGTCGAGGAGATGAAGCGGGCCACCCTGGAGGAGACGCTGGAGGCGGAGCGGGTCCTCGAGATCGACACCAAGGAAGCCGAGCTGGAGGAGCTGAAGCGCAAGATAAGCTCCCTCCTTCCCGAGGGCATGGAGTTGGAGGAGCCCGAGGCGGAGGAAAAGGAGGAGAAGGTCCCCGGTACCCCCGCAGTGACCGCCCTCCCCTTCGAGGGGGAGAAGATGACCAGGGAGAGCGCGGAGGCGAGGGCCGCGAAACGGGCTTACCTGGAGAAGAAGTACGGGAAGATCGCCAGGTTGGCCGGCGAGGAGGAGATACCCGAGCTCGAGCCGGAGCAGATACCCGAGGAATGGAAGAGCCACCTCCAGAAGACCATCGGGCCGAGAGCAGAGGAACCGGCTGCAGCGGGCGAGACGCGCGCACCCGCTATCGACCCCGCCAGGATCCTGGAGAGCAGGTTGCGGGCGGGAGAACCGGTCGCCGCGCCGCAAGGGGAGGCAGTATTACGGGAGGAGTCCGAGGCCGAGGAGGCGGGCGTCGCCGTGTCCGGAGAGCCCGGCGCTCCCGAGAAGGCAGGAGATGAGGTAGTGGAGGAAGTCGCGCAGTCCTTTCATGAGTTGAGCGGTGCGGGGGGAGTCGCCGCCGGGCTGCCGTTGGAAGAGCTTGCGGAAGAGCCGCTCCTTCCTGCCGGCGCGCCGCGGCCGGAGGGTGCCGATGCGGACATCCTGGAGAGGGTGATGCTCGAGGACATCCCCGTGGAGGAGAAGGAGGCCGTGGCCGCGGCTCCCATCGAGGAGCGGGAGGAGACGGAGAAAGAGCCGCTCCTTCCTGCCGGCGCGCCGCGGCCGGAGGGTGCCGACGCGGACATCCTGGAGAGGGTTATGCTCGAGGACATCCCCGTTGAAGAGAAACTGGCCATCCTGGAAGGTCATGCCGAGATAGAGGAGCTCATCTCGCTCGTATCGGAACCTGAGGCCTCCTCCACGGAGACCTTCTTCGATATAGGAGAGAAAGAGGAAGCGCCCGCCGCCGCTGCAGGCGGCGAGGTGGAAGACGACCTGCTCAAGGAGATAGAGGAGCTGGAGAGGGAGATACTCGAGGCGCAGGCCACCGCCGCGGCGGGAGCGCCGGGCATCGAGGAGGAACTGGAGGCCCTGGAGAGGGAGCTGCTCGCAGGAGGGGGCGAAACGGGCACCGGCGAGCCTCCCGCCGGGGTCGTAAGGGAGGTGGAGACGCCGCCCGCCGCGGGGGAGACCCTCGAAACCGCGCCTCCGCCGCAGGAAGCCCCCTTCACGGCCATGCCGGAAGCGATGACGCCGCCCGTGGCGGAGACGCCGCCCCCCGCGGTGGCACCGGTGGTGGAGCCGGCGGCGGAAGCTGCCGAGGTCCCTCCCGTCTTGGAGGCGCCGCAGCCCCTCGACCTCCTGGAGAAGCTGGTGGAGACGCCGCCCGCCGCGGGGGAGACCCTCGAAACCGCGCCTCCGCCGCAGGAAGCCCCCTTCACGGCCATGCCGGAAGCGATGACGCCGCCCGTGGCGGAGACGCCGCCCCCCGCGGTGGCACCGGTGGTGGAGCCGGCGGCGGAAGCTGCCGAGGTCCCTCCCGTCTTGGAGGCGCCGCAGCCCCTCGACCTCCTGGAGAAGCTGGTGGAGACGCCGCCCGCCGCGGGGGAGACCCTCGAAACCGCGCCTCCGCCGCAGGAAGCCCCCTTCACGGCCATGCCGGAAGCGATGACGCCGCCCGTGGCGGAGACGCCGCCCCCCGCGGTGGCACCGGTGGTGGAGCCGGCGGCGGAAGCTGCCGAGGTCCCTCCCGTCTTGGAGGCGCCGCAGCCGCTGCTGGAACGGTTGACGGGCCCTGAAGGACCGGCGGCGGGGGCTGTGGCGGAACCTGCACGGGAGGCCCTGGAGGAAGCGGGCCTGGAGGCGCAGCGGGAGACGGCGGCGGCTCCCGGGGAGTACGCCAGGGGAGCGGAGGAGGAATACGAGGAAGGATACGAGCCGGAAGGATACTCCCTGGAGCGGGAGCTCGCTGAGTTGACGGGGGCGGCGGTGCCGCAGCCCACCAAGAAGATAAAGATACCAGTGAAACCGAAAGGAGAAGAGGGCGGGGTGGAGGAAATAGATAGGGGAAAGCCTGTGCCCAAGGTTAAGAGGGACAAGGCGGTGACCAAGAGCATCATCATGCGCATAATCGACGGTATCAAGAGATTGTAAGGGGTGCAGTAAGAAGTGCGGTCCTTTAAGATCGTGGTTACCGGCCCGTTCAGCGCGGGCAAGACCACCTTCATAAAGAGTATAAGCGAGATCGCCATCGTCTCCACCGAGAGGGCCATCTCGGACTCGACGCGCAGGGTCAAGGCGGAGACCACCGTGGCCATGGACTTCGGCCGCATCACCATCTCCAAGGACATCGTGCTCTACCTTTTCGGGACCCCGGGCCAGGAGAGGTTCGATTTCATGTGGCAGATACTCAGCGAGGGCATGCTCGGGTACATCCTCATGCTGGACGCCAGCCGACCGGAGACCTTCGCCGAGGGCAGGCGCATACTGGAGTTCTTCGGCACCCTCTCGGACGCGCCCTACGTGATCGGGGCAACGCGGGTGCCCGAGGGCAACCACTCCCAGGTAATCGAGCAGATCAGGAAGGAACTGAACATAGACGGGGATATCCAGATAATCCCATGCAACGCGTTGGAGAAGGAGGACGTCAAGAAGGTTCTCCTGGGGCTGCTATACGACATCCTCAAGACCCTCGATAAATGACCCCCCGCCGACCGGGGTGACGGTTGGCATAGCATAAGCGTATAGCGCGTGAATTTCATGTAACGGTCGAGGTCGTGGTGGCGCGGGGCGGCGACGGGGATGCGTGCCGGGGATGACGCGCCGTCGCCAACGCCGCCTCCGGATCCTCCACCTCCCACTGGAGAGGCTAACACGTCCGCACTTGAAGGAAGCATGTCCTTGACGGATATTTAATTGTGTGAGGGATGACGCAAGAGGGGGCGGACAGGGGCAGCCATACGGGGGTCAGTGAGCGGCGGACGGAGTGAGCGACGCGGGCCGAGCGGAACCGGCACGCGGAAGGGGAAGGGACCGCTTGCGGTCTGGGAAACGCGACGCCGCCTGTGGCGATGGGGAAGGGATGGAATGTGAGGTGAGAGAGACGGAGCTTTACGGTTGCATGGTGGACGGGGAGACCCAGCTTGTCGGCCTCATCGGCCACGACATCGCGTACACCCTGTCCCCCGCGATACAGAACGCCGCCTTCCGCGCGCGGGGGATGAACTGGATCTACGTACCCCTGCGCGTCCCGCCCGGCGAGGTGGCGGAGGCCCTGAGGGGACTGCGGGCCATGGGTTTCCGGGGGGCAAACGTCACCGTGCCCCACAAGCTGGAAGCCGCGCGTTGCGCGGACGAGCTGATGGGGGACGCGTCGCTGCTTGGGGCGGTGAACACGCTGCTCGTGGAGGGGAGTAGGATCATCGGTTACAACACGGACGTGGAGGGTTTTCGGGCCTTCATGGAGGAGGAGGGGATGGATATACGGGAGCGCTGCGTGGCCGTGATAGGCGCGGGAGGGGCCGCGCGCGCGGTCGCCCTGGCCGCGGCGCGTGAAGGGGCATCCCCCATCATCATATTCAACCGCACGGAGGAAAGGGCACGCGACATGGCGGGCATGTTAAAGAGGGAGTTTCCCTCTACCGAGATATGGGTTGAGAGAACGGGTTGCAATACGGGCGGGCCTTCCTTCCGCGCCGCGCTGGTTGTGAACTGCACGCCGGCGGACGCCGGAGGGGAGTGGCTGTTCGCCCTTCCGCTCGCAGGGTTGGAGGAAGGCGGATGGGCGGTGGATCTCAAGTATGGCGCCCATGGGTCAGCTTTCCTCCGGGAAGCGTCCCTGCGCGGGGCGAGGACCGCCGACGGCGGCGGCATGCTCGTCCGGCAGGCCGCTGCCTCCTTCAGGCTCTGGACGGGAGAGGAGGCTCCCCTGGAGGAGATGCGGGCGGCGTATGCCGCGGCGACGACTGCGAAGGCAGGGGAAAAGAAGGGAAAAACGACCGGAGATGCAGAAGCCTAAGAAGGAAAAACTGGGACAGATCCTCGTAAAGAACCGCATCATCAACGAGGAGCAGCTGCAGAGGGCCCTGGAGAGGCAGAAGGAGACGGGGGAATCCCTGGGCAGGGTACTCATCGACATGAAGATGGTGAGCGAGGGCGCGCTCACCTCCATTCTCGCCCGCCAGATCGGCCTCAGGTACGTGGACCTCGCCAACTACGACGTGGACATCTCCGCTTCGTCGCTGGTGGATGCAGAGGTGGCACGCCGCTACACCCTCATCCCCATCGGTTTTGAGAACGACAAGCTGGTGGTGGCCATGGCCGATCCCACCAACGTCTTCGCCCTCGACGACGTGCGCATCATGACGGGGATGCAGATAGAGCCGGTGGTGGCCACCAAGGAGGATATCGTGGCGGCCATCAACCGCTACTGCCGCACGGAAACGGATATAGACCTCTCCACGGAGGACTTCGCTGAGCGGATGGCGGAGGAAGGCGGCGAGGCGGAGGCCGAGGACGCGCCCATCGTGAAGTACGTGAACCTGCTCATATCCGAGGCGGTGAACGACCGCGCCAGCGACGTGCACATAGAGCCCATGGAGCACGACGTGCGCGTGCGCTTCCGCATAGACGGCGTGCTGCACGAGATCAGGAGAAACCCCAAGCAGATACACCCGGGTGTCGTCGCCCGCATAAAGGTCATGGCGGACATGAACATCGCCGAGAAGAGGCTGCCACAGGACGGCAGGGCCTCGGTGGAGATCCTGGGAAAGCAGATCGACCTGCGCGTGGCCTCCCTTCCCACCATCTACGGGGAGAAGGTGGTACTGCGCGTGCTGGACAAGAGCGCTTCCCTCATGAGCCTGGAGGAACTCGGCTTCAGCGAGGACAGCCTGGAGGTGTACTCGCGCAGCTTCCACAAGCCTTACGGCACCATCATGGTCACCGGGCCCACCGGCAGCGGCAAGACCACCACCCTCTACGCCACCCTCAACGTGCTCAACACCATAAAGAAGAACATCATCACCGTGGAGGACCCGGTGGAGTACCGCCTGCCCCTCATAAACCAGGTGCAGGTGCACTACAAGGCGGGACTGACCTTCGCATCCGCGCTGCGCTCCATACTCCGCTGCGACCCGGACATAGTGATGATCGGAGAGATCAGGGACCCCGAATCGGCACAAATAGCCATAGAGTCGGCTCTCACCGGTCACCTGGTGCTCTCCACCCTGCACACCAACGACGCCCCCAGCGCCCTCACCCGCCTCCTCGAGATGGGCATCGAGCCCTTCCTCATCGCCTCGGCCGTGGACTGCGTGAGCTCCCAGCGCCTGGCGAGGAGGTTGTGCGAGCGCTGCAAGGAGCCCTACGAGCCGGACGAGGAGTACCTGGAAAAAATAGGCTTCAAGTGGGAAGGCGAGAGCGAGCACGTGCTCTTCCGTGCCCGCGGGTGCCCGGCGTGCAACAACACCGGTTTCAAGGGAAGGATAGGCATCTACGAGGTCCTGGAGGTGACTGAGAACATAGAGCACCTGGTGGCCAGGAACGCCCCCCACGTGGAGATAGCGGAGATGGCGCGGTCGGAGGGGATGAGGACCATGCGCGAGGAGGGTTTCATCAAGGTGCGGCAGGGAATAACCTCGTTGGAGGAGGTGTTGCGGGTCATCATGTGACACCTTTACCTCAATCCCGGAGGCGGGAGCGCCGGCCCGGGAGGAGGCCGCTTGAGAATGTCGTCGCGGGTGACCGCGAGGTGATAACGACGAGGCGAAGAAGGGTTATGGGGTTCGGCAGAGGGTACTGCGAGAGGAGGAGATGAGCTTGGCCAAACTGGATATCAACGAGCTTCTGGAGGAGGTGCTGGTAAGGGGAGCCTCCGACCTGCATATCACGGTGGGAGCGCCTCCGGTCATGCGCATCAACGGGGTGCTGGTGCGCCTGGAGGAGTATCCCCGCCTGACGGCCAACGACACCCGGGACATGGTCTACAGCATACTCACCGCCAGGCAGCGGGAACAGCTGGAAAGCAACCTGGAGTACGACCTCTCGTATTCCGTGCCGGGGAGCGCGCGCTTCCGCGTGAACGCGTACTTCCAGCGCAACAGCATCGGAGCGGCTTTCCGCATCATCCCCTATCGCATAAAGACCGTGGAAGAGCTCAACCTGCCCAGCGTGCTCTACGACTTCTGCATGCTGCCGCGCGGGTTCATCCTGGTGACCGGTCCCACGGGGCAGGGGAAATCCACCACGCTGGCGGCGATGATCAACATCATAAACGAGAACCGCAACCTGCACATCATCACCGTCGAAGACCCCATCGAGTTCCTGCACGTGCACAAGAAGTGCATCGTCAACCAGCGCGAGGTCGGCGGCGACACCCACTCCTTCTCCAACGCCCTCAAGTACGTGTTGCGCCAGGACCCGGACGTCATCCTTGTGGGGGAGATGAGGGACTTGGAAACGATTTCCACGGCTCTCACCGCCGCCGAGACAGGGCACCTGGTCTTCGCCACCCTGCACACGCAGGATGCGCCGCAGACCATCGACCGCATCATAGACGTCTTCCCCACCTACCAGCAGCAGCAGGTGCGCATGCAGCTCGCCGCAACCATACAGGCCATCGTCACCCAGCAGCTCCTGCCCACCAAGGACGGGCAGTCTCGTATCCCGGCCGTGGAGGTGATGGTGGCCACATCCGCCATACGCAACCTCATCCGCGAGGCGAAGGCGCACCAGATCTACTCCGCCATGCAGGCTGGAGGGCAGTACAAGATGCAGACCATGGACATGTCCATCGCCGCCCTCTACAAGCGCGGCATCATCTCGTACGAGGTCGCCATGTCCCGCTGCAACAACCGTGACGAGATGGAGAGGCTGATAGGTTGACGGTTTGAGCCATGGAGCATGTCCTCGCCGTAAGGGGGCTTTACAAGAGCTATCCCGTCAGGTGGCGCAGGGCGCGGCGGGAGGCGCTGCGCGGGCTTAACCTGGAGGTGCCGCGGGGGAGCATCTTCGGCCTGCTCGGACCCAACGGCGCCGGCAAGACCACCACCCTCAAGATCATCATGGGCCTGGCCAGACCGGACGCCGGGAGCTTCACCGTACTGGGGGAGGAGGGGACGAGCCCGCGGGCGCGGGCGCGCATGGGGTTCCTTCCGGAGCAGCCCTATTTCGAGCTCTACCTCACGCCGCGCCGCCTTCTCTCCTATTACGGGCGCCTGGCGGGAATGGACGCCGCGAGGATCCGGGAGCGCTGCAGCCATCTCATGAACCTGGTGGGACTCGCGGACGCGGCGGATCTGCCCCTTGAAAAATTCTCCAAGGGGATGCTGCAGCGGGTGGGGCTGGCCCAGGCCATGCTGGCGGAGCCGGAATTCCTGGTGCTCGACGAACCGTCCACCGGGCTGGACCCGCTGGGAAAGGTACAGGTAAGGGAGATACTGGCAGGCCTTCGCGAGGGAGGCACCACCATCCTTCTCAGCTCTCATCAACTGTCGGAGATCGAGGAGATCTGCGACCGGGTGGCGGTGGTGGCCGCGGGGAAGAACGTGGCCTCCGGAAGCCTTGACGAGCTGTTGCGCTCCGGAGACGAGCTGGAGATCAGGCTGCGGCGCGCGGTGGGAGAGGAAACCCCCGCCCTTCCACCCTCAGCCACGTGGAATGCGGACCGCACGGGACTCTTCGTGCGCCGCGGCGAGCTGAATCCCGCGCTGCACACCCTTATCGCGGCTGGCCTGGAGGTGGAGGAAGTGAGGCCGCGGCGCATGACCCTGGAGGAGTTCTTCGTCTCCCGCGTCGGAGGCGCAGGGGAGGGTGGATGGAGATGAGCAAAACGGCGGCCGTGGCCTGGGGCGTGGTGATGGACGCGCTTCACCGCAAGGTCTTCTACGCCGTGCTCGCCTTCACCGCGCTACTCATCCTGCTCGTTCCCATGCTCCCCACGGCGGAGGTCGGGGTACAGCTGGACCTGGCGCGTGAGGCCGCCCTGGGATTGACCAGCATCATGGCCTTCGTGCTGGCCGTGATCCTGGGAGCGACCATCATCCCGGGGGAGGCGGGGAGGCGCTCCATCTATAACACGCTGTCGCGCCCCCTGCGTAGGAGGCAGTACTACGTCGGGAAATACCTGGGCGTCCTCGTCGTACTGGCCGCGAGCCTGGCCTTCACCTACCTGGTGGTCCTGGCGTTCGTGGGGGCGCGCTATCGCGTCCTGAACCCCGGGCTGGCCAAGGCTTTCTTCGCCATCTTCCTGGAGGGCGCCGTCCTGGCCTCGGTGGCCATGCTCGTGTCCGTGTATATCACTCCCATCCCCGGGGTGCTCCTGACGGGCCTCTTTTACGTTGTGGCGCACGTGAAGGGGGATTTCCTCCACAACGCCATGAGCAACGCGGAGAACTCCCCGGTGCTGCGCGGGCTCGCGGGCATCTTCTACTACATGTTGCCCAACCTGGAGAGGATGAACATAAACGAGACGGTGGCCCACGGCGAGAGGATCTTCAGGGTGGGGGCGGTCGAACTCGCCCTCATCTTCGGCTTGGCCGTTTCCTTCATCGTCATCTTTGCCGCGGCGGGAGTCCTCCTCTTCGAGAGGAAGGACCTGTGAGCATGCGCCCCGGGCCGGAACGGTGAAGAGGGGCGCGAGCGGAAAGCATTCTCCCCGGGAGAGGCCTTTTCCGGAAGAGAGGACTTGTAAGGCGCGGCCGCTGACGGGTAGGAGGGTGCGTTGAGAAAGGCGTTGAGAAGCGAGACGCTCGTCCTGGCGGCGGCGCTTCTGCTGCTTGCAACATTCTTCCAGGCGGCCCTGGACGGGACGCCGGCGGGAACGAAGGGGGACGGGGGCTTCCCCTCCGCAGAAAGCCTCACGCGTTTCCTGGGGGGGATAAGGCAGTACCTCGCCTACGTTTACTTCATCAAGGCCGACAAGCTCCATCACACCTACGGCGACGACCGGGAACTCGTGGCGTATTACCTCCTGGTCTCCTATCTCGACCCCCATTACGTGGACGCCTATTACGTGGTGAGCGGGCTGATATACGATGCGGGAAGGCACCAGGAGGCGCTGGACTTCGCCCTGCGGGGCGTGGCGGCGAACCCGGATTCCGCCGACCTCTACGCCGCCCTGGCCGACATATACATGATGGAGGGTCGCAAGGAGGATGCCAGGGAGGCCTTCGAGAAGGCCGCGGCCCTGCGTGGCAAGTTCGTGGGAAGATATTCCATCCTCAAGGACCTCGCCATAATGTACGGCGCCCTGGGAGACGCGGAGGGCTCGCGGCGGCTCTACCTGGAGGCGGTTGCGTTCAACATGGTGAGGCTTCTGCGGGAAACGGATACAGAGAAGACGGGAACGCTGGTGAGGCTTATCAACGAGGATTGCGACGTGGCTTTGCCGGGGGGGTACGAGGGAGGGCTCTGAGCCTCCCGGGGCGTTTCCCGTTAAAGGTTGGTGTTGAAATTACGATAAATCAATTGATGGCCTGGCGTAAATGCTGTAAAGAGCTGTGAACGTCAGGTCAGCATTGACAATATTGTTGAAGATGTTGTATGTGTTAATAAAGTAAACGCTTTAGACAGGATGGGCTCGGAAAGAAGGGGAGGAGATCGTGGCGCGCACCTATTCCTACCGGGTGAGGGACCGGCAGGGGAAGATAATTAGCGGCAAGCTGGAGGCCGACAGCGAGCAGGCGGTATCCCAGAAACTCCGCGAGATGGGGTATTTCGTCATAGGGGTCGAGGAGGAGAGGGTCCCCATCGCCAAGAAGGAGATACGCATCCTCCAGCCGAAGGTAAAACCAAAGGACATCACGGTCTTCACGCGCCAGTTCGCGACCATGATCAACGCGGGCCTTCCCCTGGTGAAGTGCCTGAGCATCCTGTCGGAGCAGACGGAAAGCCCCGTGCTCACGGAGGTGATCGCCGACGTGCAGCACGAGGTGGAGATGGGGAGGTCCCTCTCGGAGGCGCTGTCCAAGCACCCCAAGATCTTCAAGGACCTTTACACCAGCATGGTAAGGGCCGGGGAGATCGGCGGCGTGCTCGACGACGTGCTGTTGCGTATCGCCACCACGCTCGAGAGCGAGGACGAGATAAGGAGGCGCATCAAATCGGCCATGACCTACCCGGTCGCCATGTTCGCCATCTCCGTCCTGCTCCTCTTCGTCATGCTCATATTCGTCGTACCCATCTTCGAGAAGATGTTCCGGGACATGGGCGCCACCCTTCCTTTCCTTACCCGGATCATCGTGGGCATCAGCCATTTCCTGGCAAGCTGGAAGGGAGCGCTGCTCATCGTCGCCCTCATCGTGGGTTTCGTCTTCCTGCGCAGGTGGCTCAAGACTCCGGCCGGTCGCCGCAAGCTCGACGCCCTTAAATTGAAGCTCCCCATCTTCGGGTCGCTGTTCCACAAGATGTCCCTCTCCCGTTTCTCGCGCACGCTGGGGACCCTGGTGGCCAGCGGCGTGCCCATCCTGCAGGCGCTGGAGATAACCTCCAACACGGTGGGCAACATGCTGGTGGCGGAGGCGGTGGACAACGTTCGCGCCGGCGTCAAGGAAGGGGAATCCATCGCCAGGCCGCTGGGGCAGAGCCCGCTCTTCCCGCCCATGGTCACCCAGATGCTGGCCATCGGGGAGGAGACGGGAGCCCTGGACACCATGTTGAACAAGGTCTCGGACTTCTATGATTCCGAAGTGGCGGCGACGGTGGAGGCCCTGACCTCACTGCTCGAGCCCGTACTCATCGTCTTCCTGGGCGTGGTGGTGGGCACCATCGTCATCTCGCTGTACATGCCCATATTCTCCCTCATATCCCAATTCTCCAAGGGTTGAAGAGAAAAGGCCATCGTGGCCGCCACGTACATGCCCTAAGGCTCGGGGGGAAGGCCAGCGCCAAACGTGCAGGTCCCTGGATAGGCATGGTAAGCGGTTTGCCTTCCCCATGATGGCCGGGGCGGATGGGGCGAAGAGTTGGGCGGTATTGGCGGGGGAGATTCCTGTTAATTTTGTCTAATATTGACAACTAGAATTGCTTTTATATATTCTTTTAATAGTATGTTGGAGATATTAAAAACAGCTAAAGTTTGTTGATGATGTTTACGATGAATAATATTGTCTTTTTGCGAGGTGCGCTTTAAGAGGGTATGCGGAAGGAAAGGATGTCGCAAGAGTCGAAGCCAATAAAAGCTTGGAGGATAGGTGTTGGGGGAGAGTTTCGGCAACAAGTTGTTGACGGTCAACGAAGTGGCTAATATCCTGAGGGTGTCCAACATGACCGTTTACAGGCTGGTGAAGAGCGGGCAGATACCCGCCATCAGGGTTGGCAAGAATTACCGCATTAAGGAAAGCGACGTGAACGCTTACCTCACCAAGGGAAGCGAGAGGGTGGAGAGAGGCTGATCTCGGGGGGATAAATGAGCCCTAAGAAAGGAAGCGTGGCCGTAGGCCTGGACATCAGCTCCAATTCCGTCAAGGTGGCGGAGGTGACCATCGGGAAAGGGGAGGCCGTCCTCACCAACCTGGGCATCGTACACATACCCGAGGGAGTGGTGAGAGACGGCGAGGTGGAGGACGGGGTCACCCTGGCGGAGGCGCTGAAAGAGCTGTGGCCGCTGACGGGGATCAAGAGCAAGTCGGTGACCCTGGGCATCGCCAACCAGAAGGTCATCGTGCGCCCCATCGAGTTGCCTTACATGGAGAAGGAGGAGCTGGAAAGCGCCCTCCGCTTCCAGGTTCAGGAATTCATCCCCATACCGGTGGATGACGCCATACTCGACTTCGACATCATCGAGGAGTTCATGACCGCAGAGGAGGAGCGCATGCTCACGGTGCTCCTGGTGGCCGCCCACAAGGAGATGATACAGAGTTTCATCGAGGTGCTGCGCGCCGCGGGTCTCTCCATAGCGGCCATAGACCTAAAGGCTTTCGCGCTTCCCCGCTCGCTGATCCCCATGGAGGCGCTGCAGGCCGGTTACGGGGAGGGGGAGGCGCTCTGCCTCATAAACGTGGGGGCCGGGATAACCAATATAACCATCCTCAAGGAGGGCGCGCCGCGCTTCGCCCGCTTCCTCCTGCGCGGTGGGGATGATTTCGTGCGCGCCGTCGTCAACAGGCTGGACATGCAGTGGGAGGAGGCGGAGTCGGTGCGCCGGGGCATGATCGTCAATCCCGAAGCCACGGGCGTCCTCGAGCAGGAGATCGTGAACTTCGTGGGCGAGATACGGCGCTCCATAGATTATTACGTGGCGCAGACGCAGGAAAGGGCCTTCAGCAAGGTGATCCTCTCGGGGAGCGGGTCGCTCACCGTCAACCTTGCGCAGGAGATGAACAGGGGACTGCGCCTGCCGGTAGAGATAGGGAGGCCTTTCCAGAACGTGCAATTGGGCAAGCTCCCCTATACACCCGAGGAACTGGCGGAGATAGAGCCCTCGGTGGCCGTGTGCGTGGGCCTGGCGCTTAGGGAGGTGGTTGAATGACCAGGATAAACCTCCTGCCTCCCGAGATAAAGGAGAAGGTCGAGCAGCCGCGACTGGTCCCCTGGTTCATCCTCATGGGACTGGTGACGCTGGCGATCATCGCCGGGCTCTACTTCCTGTTCAGCGCGCAGAAGGCGGGCAAGGAGGATACCCTTAAGGAAAAGCGCGCGGAACTCGAGGAACTGCAGAGGCAGACGAAGCCCATAGAGAGGTTCGAGGCCCAGCAAAGGGAACTGAAGTCGCTGCAGGAACTCTTCATGCAGGCTAACGCGGGCAGGATAGCCTGGGCCCAGATGCTCAACGACCTGGCCATGTACGTTCCGGAGGGGCTGGCCACCGCCTCCAATCCACGTGCCCCCACCATATGGTTGACCTCGTTGACCATCGACGCGCAGCCGCTGGAGGCCCTCGCGGGAGCCGCTCCCGGGCAAGCGGCGGCGGGCGGGACGCCCATAGAGATACAGGGTTACGCCACGCCGGCATGGCTGTGCATACAGACCTGGCTGCCCAGGGCCAGCGACTTCAAGGCGAAGGGCTTCCTGGACGCCTACCCCTATTATTATTACTTCCGGGGTCACCCCAAGGTGGCGGAGTTTTTCGTGCGACTGCAGAACATGGAGGAATGGAGCGACCTCTGGATAACGAGCTCCACCCAGACCAATATATCGGAGACGAGGGTGGTGACGGTGGAGACCTCCCCCGGCGTCTTCGAGCGGCAGGAGGAGTCCTTCTCCGACTGGGCCATACAGTTCACGATAACGGCACGGTGGAACCCCGAGAAGGCCATTTGGGCGGGGGTTTCCGGGAAGGCACCCGAGAGCACGGGGGGTTAAGGGATGCGGTTAAGGATCGGCGCCGGTTTGAAGCTGCTGGCAGGAGCGATCGTGTGCGTGATCGTCCTGGTGCTGGGCCTGTTCCTGATCGTCTTTCCCCAGCGCAACAAGATAAGCGAGGTGGACGCGGAGATAGAGAACATGGAGGCGAGCGTTCAGGCGGAGCAGAACAGGCTCAGCCAGCTGAAGCAGTACGAAAAGGACCCCGAGCAGTTCACACGGCAGATCGAGGTGATCAAGGAACGCATACCGGAGAACATCGAGCTCGCCGACGTCATCGAGCAGATAGATCACGCCGCCGAGGAAGCGGGGCTTGATTTCTACTCCTTCACGCCTTCCATACCCGTGGCGGCGGGCAATTACTACGTGATGACGTGCGAGACCGTGTTCAACGGAAGGTATTTCAACCTGGTGGAGTTCTTCAACCACATCGAGAGGCTGCCACGCTCGGTGAAGGTGGTGAAGCTGGCCATTAATGAGGCTGACGCTGGGCTACCCTACATCCAGGCCACCATCACCATGCGGGTGTTCTTCACCAGCAACCAGGGTATAGAAAAAATCTTGACCACGCCCGGCGCCGGCGGATGAGCGAAGAGCGGGAAGGGGTTATGTGAGATGGCTGGCACGAAGGAAACGGGTTTCCGCGGGAGCGGAAAAGCCGGCGCCCGTGACGACAGAGAGGGAGCCATGCACCGGCTGCTGCTGGGGCTTGCGCTTACCCTCATCGTAGTCGTGTCGCTGGTGCTTGCCGCGGAACCGGGCGCGGAGCGCGCGGGCAGGACTACGCTCTCCCAGGCCATGCTCTCCGGCCGCGGTACGATGGAACTGGACTCGAGCGGCCTGGCCTCGCGCGTGGTGGAGCAGAAGTTCCAGATCCACATGGAGGAGATGGACCAGCAGATGGGGGAGATCCCCTACGTGGAGGTCTGGGTGCTTAACGACCCCTTCTATCCCCTGATGGGAGAGGTGGGCACCCTGCGCGAGAACAGCGGCAACCTCGCCGGCAAGGAATGGCAGATGCTGGGATTCCCCAACTACGAGGAGGGCGGAGGCACCACGACGGGCGCCCCGGTGACATCCGCCCCGTCCGCGGTGCCGGTGACGACGGACGTGAACCAGAGGGTGGTCATGGTCACGGACATCTACGAGATGAGGGGCATCCGCTACGCGGACATAAAGGTTAACGACAACAAGTACCAGAAGCTCAAGGCGGGCAGCGAGTTCGCTGACGTCTTCAAGGTGCAGGAGATAAAGGACACGAGTACGCTCGTCCTGGTCTGTGGAGACGAAGCGTACGAGCTGAAGGTGAACCAGCTGCGCAAGATCTGAGCGGGAAGAGGGGCGAGGAGGGCGGCGCGGAAGCCGCCCTTTTTTCATAACGGGAAAGCCGGAAAACGCTGGAAGGATATGGGAGACGTGGGCCGGCGGAGGATGAAAGCGGTCTGTTATGGTAGATCTCGTATCGTGGTAAGGGAAAGAGGTCGGGTTCCATGCTGAGGTTTCTCGATGCGGGCGAATCGCACGGACCGGGGATCGTGACCGTCGTCGAGGGGATGCCGTACGGGGTTCCCGTGAGCGGAAAGGCGATAGAGGCCGAGCTCGCGAGGAGGCGGCTGGGATATGGTCGAGGCGCCCGCATGGAGCTGGAAGGTGACGAGGTGGAGGTCCTGGGTGGAGTGCGCGGAGGCAGGACCCTGGGCAGCCCCGTCGCTATGCTGGTGAGAAACGCCGAGTACGAGAAGTGGCGGGAGACCATGCCCGTGGAGGGAGAGGTGATGGCGCGGCCGCTGACCGCGCCCCGGCCGGGACACGCGGACCTGGCGGGAGCCCTGAAGTACGGGACGCACGATGTGCGGGACGTGCTTGAGCGCTCCTCGGCGCGCGAGACGGTGGGGAGGGTATGCGCGGGCGCACTCGCGAAGGCCCTCCTGGCCTGCTTCGACATGAGGCTCTATTCCCACGTCTTGAGGATCGGGACCGTCGCGGTTCCGGAAGAACGGGGGCTGCCGGCGGAAAGGGAGGTCGCGAAGGCGGACGGGGATCCCGTGCGCTGCTTGGACGGCGAGATTTCGCTGCGCATGCGCGAGGAGGTGGACCGCGCGAGGGAAGAGGGAGATTCCCTGGGGGGAGTCTTCGAGGTCATCGCCTTCCGGGTTCCCCCTGGGCTGGGCAGCCACGTGCACTGGGACCGCCGCCTTGACGCACGGCTGGCGGCGGCGATCATGGGCATCCAGGCCATAAAGGGGGTGGAGATCGGAGACGGGTTCCGGCTGGCGGGGATGAGAGGCAGCGCGGCTGCCGATGCCATAGACCACTCACCCGGACGAGGGTTCCACAGGCTTTCCAACCACGGAGGAGGGCTGGAGGGCGGCATTAGCAACGGGGAGCCCCTGGTGGTGAGGGCGGCCATGAAGCCCATCCCCACCCTGCGCAGGCCGCTCGCTTCCGTGGACCTGGTGAGCAAGGAGAGGGTGGACGCCGCGGTGGAAAGGGCGGATGTCTGCGCGGTTCCCGCCGCGGCCGTGGTGGCGGAGTCCGCGGTCGCTCTCGTCCTCGCGGACGCGCTCATGGAGAAGTTGGGCGGCGACAGCCTGGAGGAGATGGAAGCGCGCTTCCGGGACCTGCTGGAGCGGCAGAGAGCCTTTTAGGCATGGAGAAATGTTCATGGAGGGGTCTCGCGGAAGCAGGCGCAACCTGGCCCTGGTGGGCTTCATGGGCGCGGGTAAGAGCACCGTGGGCCCCTTGCTCGCCTCGCGCCTGGGCTTGACCTTCGTCGACCTCGATGAGCGCATCGAGGCCGGTGCGGGCATGGACATAGAGGAGATATTCTCGCGCGAGGGAGAGGAGGGTTTCCGCGCGCGGGAGAGCGAGGCGCTGAGACGGGAATTACGGGGTCGGGGAAAGGTGATCGCCTGCGGGGGCGGGATAGTCCTCAGGCGGGAGAACGTGGAGCTTCTCAGGGATAGCTGCATGGTCTGCTACCTGGATGCGGACATGGAGACACTGCTGCGGAGGCTTGAGGGCGGGGAGGGGCGGCCGCTGCTGCGGGGAGGCGGGCTTTCTCGCAGGGTGGAGGAGCTCATGGAGGCAAGAAGGGAAAAGTACCGGGAGGCGGCCCATCTCGTGGTGGATGTGGGGGGAAAAAGCGCCGAGGAGATTGCGGGAGAGATAGCGGAGGCATGGAAAAGATACCGGTAAGGACGGCGGGCGGGGGCTACGAGGTCCACGTGGGGAGGGATATCCTCGCGAGCGTCCTTCCCTCCCTGCTGCGGCGCCTGGCGCCTCGGCGTGTGGCGGTGGTGAGCCACCCCGAGATCATGGAGCTCCACGGCGAACGGTTGCGGGGCATCCTGCGCGAAGCGGTGCCGGGAGAGGAGGCCACCGCGTTCTTCCTCTTCCCCGCGGGGGAGGAGGAGAAGAACCTGGGAACCCTCGAGAGGGGATACCGCGCGCTCCTGAAGGCCGACATCACCAGGGAAGACGTGCTGCTGGCCTTCGGCGGAGGGGTGGTGGGGGACCTCGCCGGCTTCCTGGCCGCCACCTACTTGAGGGGTATCCGCTACCTGCAGGTTCCCACCACCCTCATGGCCATGGTGGACTCGAGCATAGGGGGCAAGGTGGGAGTGGACATGCCGGAGGGGAAGAACCTTGTGGGGGCATTCCACCAGCCGGCGGCAGTGCTTGCCGACGTCGCCCTGCTCGCGACCCTTCCCGGGCGGGAGTTAAGGAGCGGCCTTGCGGAGGTGGCCAAGTACGGCTTTCTCTACGAGGAGGCGATACTGGCTGAGATGGAGGGATGGAGGGAAGGCATCCCGGGCGAGGATTACGATTTCTCGAGCCTGGTGGCGGCGTGTGCCGCTCACAAAGCGAGGGTGGTCTCCGCGGACGAGCGGGACCTCTCGGGAGAGAGGGCCCTGCTCAATTACGGGCACACCTTCGGTCATGCCCTGGAGGCGGCGACGTCCTACCGTGCGTTACGCCACGGTGAGGCGGTGGCGCTGGGCATGATAATGGCGTCCCGCCTCGCGGAGCTGGCCGGGATGGCCAGGGTGAACCTCATGGAACGGCACCTGCAGGTCCTTTCCCCGTTGCTCGGGGAGGCGCGCCTTCCCCGGGACCTAGCCGCCGACCACGTGCTGGCCCACATGCAAAGGGACAAGAAGAAAGGCGAGGCGCTGCGCTTCGTGCTCCTCGAGGAATGGCAGGTGCCCGTGCTGGTGGATTCCCCGCCCCGCGGGCTGGTGGAGCGTGCGGTAGAGGAAGTCCTGGGAGAAACGGCTCCTGCGTAGGCCGACGTGGTACGTTAAGAAGAGAAGGAGGTAGCGGCGGATGTCATTGATAGCCGTGGTTAACGGGCCCAACCTCAACCTGCTGGGCAGCCGTGAACCGGGGATCTACGGCAGCCGGACCTGGGAGGAGGTGAAAGATGACCTGCAGGGGAAGGCGGAAGAACTGGGGCTCGAGCTGGAGTTCTTCCAGAGCAACCACGAGGGCGCCATCATAGACTACCTGCAGACCCTCAAAGGACGCGCCGCGGGCCTGATCATCAATCCCGGCGCCCTAACCCATTACGGTTACTCCCTGAGGGACGCCCTGGCCGACATGGATATCCCGAAGGTTGAGGTGCATATAAGCAACATCTACGCACGGGAGGAGTGGAGGAAAACCTCGGTGGTCTCGCCCGTGGTGCGTGGCGTGATAAGCGGCCTGGGCACGCAGGGGTACATGTTGGCCCTGCAGGCCGTGGCGCGATTGCTACGATGCGTGGAGTGACATGGGGAGGCGGCGAAGACGGGGGACAGGACAGGCGGTTTCATCGGTCCCCCGCCTATCGACGTTCGTATCGCGGGAGTGGAGAGCGCTCTCCGGAAAAGGCATTTTCCCAGGTAATCGTGTTTCGTAACATTATCGTAACATGGTTAACGGCTATTTTGCCGCGGGATGTACTTTTTTGTATTAAGCTGGGGTAAAGGAAGTTCGATTAAACGATTAACGAGGTGAAACGCAATTCGCGATGAAAGCATGTCGTAAGGCGGCGCAGGCGGACGAAAGAGGGTTGCAGGGGCATAAAGGCGGTCGCATATGAAAGGCGATTGTGCGGAAAGACGCAAAATGAGCAGGGAAGATGGCTTCTCCCTCCTGGAACTGGTGGCGGTGGTGATGATATTGGGTATCTTCCTTCTCGTGGCCACGGTAAATTACGCCAATTCACGCAAGGGATTGGCGTTGAGAAGCGGAGTTGAGGAGGTCGAGAGGGCGATAACCCGATGCCGCAATATTGCCCTTCAGGAAGGCGTTGACGTTTACCTCGAGTTCTGGGATGCAGCCGGAGAACACCCCAATCAATACGCCATCTACCGGGCGTATCCGAACGGAAGCAACGAATACAACGATAAGGCTCCCACCGAGACCCCGACCGCAGCCTCCTCTTACACCACGGACGGCATGGGGCATTACTGGTTCAAGATAGCGGAGGGCGCCGTGGAGGTGGTGACGCCCTCCGTCTTCCTGTTCCAGAGAAGGGGGACGGCTGTGACGGTGAGCGTTGTGAGTCCCGCGGGAGGTAGTTTCCAAGTGACCTTGAGAAAGGCTGACCTGACGGGGACGGTCACCTTCAACGACCTGGGGGAGATCATCTGAACATGTGGCGGGCGAAAAGGAGAGAGCGAGATACGAGAGAATACCGCACGGCGTGCAGGAGGAGGCGAGCATGATGCGGCGGCTTGGGAGGGTTTTCAAAAATCTCGGTGACGACGCCGGTTTCTCCGTGGCGGAAGTCATGGTGGCCTTCATCATCCTGGCCTTGGCCCTCATACCCATGGTGAACATGTTCGATTCCGCCTTCCAGGTTTCCGCGGCGGCCACGGACATGAACCTGGCCCAGGAATGCTTGCGGCTCTACAGCGAGCGGGTGAAGAACATCCCCTTCTATTATGCCCATTCCGCCGAGGACCAGAGCGTCAAAAAGGACGTAGACGATTTTTACTGGGGCTCACGCTCGCCCGTCTACGACAACGGTTTCAGCGATGCGCCCTACGTGGAGATGAAGAGCAGCACGGTGGAGCCTTACAAGGGCATGAAGGTGGAGATACGCATGGCCTACCTGGACGAGGAACTGGTGAGCGGGAGGACTCTGCAGGAGGCGGCCGACCTCACTGTCCTGGACGAAAACTGGGGCCCCATGAAGATCTACGGCTACGACCGGCCCATTACCGATACGGGGAAAGCGTTGAACCTGATCCTCTACGAGGTGAGGGTGACGGTGGGCAGCGGCAGACAGTTCACCTCGACCAACCTTTACGCCTCGCCCACCGACGTGCTTGCCAACGTCTTCATAGACAAGGTGGTGAACGTGGACACGGACGCGAACAAAAAGGGGACGCGTTACAACACCTACGGCGACTGCATCAGTGCCCCCCACACGCAGAGCAATATCAAGTTGCGCTTCTACGGCGAGGGCTTTAAGGCGCCGGATCTCGCCTCGGGGCTGGTGTCGGTGAAGCTGGTGCGCGTGGACGACAACGACATCACCCCGAGCAGCCTGGTGTACGGGGAGGATGCCTGGGGCAGATACCTCGAAGGAACGGTAACCCTCAACAGCGGGGGGGCCTCCCTGGCGCACAACCCCTGGTCGCCACGGAGGGTCGTCGGAGAATGGGATGCCTTCCTGGTGGTAAACCACGTCATCTCCGTGCGCAACAAGGCGTTTGTGGTCGAATACCCCCTGCCGATATTCGGCGGGACCTCCGGTTTTTACGACAGCGACGGGGATCGAAAGGGATTCGAGAGAACCACCAACGAGGCGCTGTACTTCACGAACGTGGGTTATTTCACCCACATCAAGGCGCCGGAGGGACAGAACCCGGGCATCGGTGCAACCATCCAGCTCATACACACGCAACTTAATCCACAGACCAATCAGCCTGCGGACATCATCACGGGCACCAATTTCACGTTGACCACGTATACCGACCCCAAGGGCTATCAGGCATCCGGCCTCGCGGCCAGATGCAACTTCAATTTCGTAGGCCACATCGGCGGATGGTACAAGGTGCGTGTCATCAACTGCATAGACCGTGCCACGCCGAGCACGGAAGTGAAGGGCAATACCTATATCGATCTCCCCGAGAGCTTCAATTATTACCTCGAGGGACCGCCGGCTATATACGATGCCTATGTGCTGGGTTACGTGGAAGCCGATGGTTCGTTCACTCCCGTGGCGACATCGCAAAAACGCAATTTCGTATACGATGACCGGCCTTATATGTACAGGATCCGTATCATCGGCCTGAACTTCGACGAACAGGTCGCCGTCTATTTGGGAGCCGGTTCCGCCGATCCGCCGAACGGGGACAACGTGTTCGAAGCATATGACCGATACCATGTTGACGAATACACGCTGGACGTCGATTTCAATATCGCTCCAAGTGTGGCTGATGACCAGCGCGGCCTCTACTGGTTATACGCGAAAAACGCCAACGGGTTGGGAGCGGCCATGAACCCGGCATTCGATATCCGTCGCCCGGCGCCCATCATCTACGGTTACTCGGTCAACACCTACGGGCTGTGGCAGAACTACTACGATGTGCGGATGACCCTGGAGGGAGAGTGTTTCGACGACAATCCCCTCACTCCGCAAACCGATTTCGAGCTGCGCCTGAGGAAGAACACGGAACCGGCCCCCACGGATTACCTGGTGGCCAGTGAGGCCATGGACGAGCCGGTGTCCTCGCTGTCTGGAAGGCGGGTGTCGGCCTCGCTGAACTTCATCGATTGCGACCTGGCGGAATGGGAACTCTACGGGGTCAATAGTGGCGGCGGGACGGACTCGCGCTACCAGGACGCCATACGCGGGTATGAATACCGTGCCGCTTTTGAAATAAAGCTGGGTGTTCCCGTGCTCCGAACGGCGGATGTCCCCTCCACGTCGGACCTGTATTCCTTGAAGATCAAAAGCCGTTACCAAGGTTGCGATACAGGGGGTGTGTGGACGGATTGGAGCGCATGGGACCTGAGCACGGAGGGCGAGCTGACCTATATAGATCCTATGGGACCGGTTCGCAACGCCTGGGCCTGGGAGAACGACCCCGATCACGGAACCGTCAACCTTAGAACCAGGGGCGAGATGTATTTCGTGGAAGTCAGGGGCATGGGATTCGAAAAGGGAGGCACACTGAGCGTGCATGTGAAGAACGACAACGCACCGCCCCATACCGGCATTGACAAGCAGTGGACGGGCTTGCAGGTGAAGGCTAACCGTTCCCAGGCCAGGGTGTGGGTGGAGATGGACGAGAGCATGAAATCTGCGAGCGGTCCGGACGAGGGCGGATTTGCGGAGATCAGGTTGCGAAACGACAGCACCGGGACCTGGCAGCCCTGGTACGTTGATCGCATAGTGTTCAAGAGGGAAGGGTAAACATGAGGCTAGTCGACTTGCCGGCACGCTGCAGCCGAATCGGTTCATGCGGGACCCACTCCGGCGAAGAGGGCTTCACCCTCGTCGAGCTCATCGTGGCCTTTTTCATCCTCTCCCTGCTGGTCTTCGCCACCTTCAACCTCCTGGACGCTCACCTGAGCGAGGGGGAGGTTGTGGTATCGAGTTCGGATATCGCGGAGGAGCTGCGCATGGCCATGGACAACATGGTGGACCAGCTGCGCACGGCAAGGACCTTTACGAGGGCCAGGAGCAGCGACCTCACCTTTCAAGGGTACGTGCTGGGGAGCAATGACCTTCAGACCGTGCGCTTTTTCCTCGACGGAGATAAGCTCAAGATGACCTGCACCGCTCTCTTCGCGGGCGATAAGGTCATAGCGAGCGGGGTGAAAAGCCTGGCTTTCGCCTATTACGACAAGGCGGATACCCAGTTGACGAACCCCGACGGCAGCCAGGCTATACGAGACAGCATAACCCAGGTGGAAATAGTGCTCACCCTGGCCAGGAGCGGCGGTGGCGTCGCGGTGGAGAAGACCGCCACCACCAGGGTGAGGATCAAGAAGTGAGGCGGCAAGCCGTCATGTGCCTGCGCAACGAGACGAGGAGACGGGAGTGAGGGGCCATGGCTGAGAGGAAGAAAACGAAAGAGAGTCACGCGAACGTATGGCGGGGACACGGCCCTGCAGTTTCGCGGGGCGGGGACGAAGGCGGTTTCGCCATGCTCTTCGTCGTGTTCGCCATCATGGTCATCGGCATCCTCGGGGCTCTGCTCCTGCTCTACACCTCGGTGGCCCTGAGGAACGCGGTGGGCGTTACGCCCGCCTCCCGCGCGCTGGCCGCAGCGGAGACCGGGCTGGACGTGGCGCATGCGCGCCTGGCGGGGGGGAGCATCGAGGACAGCACGACCATCCCCACCTCCTACCTCTGGGACGGCAAGGGCTCCTACACGGTGACGGTCACCAGGAACCCCGACTTCGGCGACGGGGACCCTTATGACTGGAAGATAACCTCGTACGGCGAGTACCGCGCCAACGTGGAGGGGGTGGAGAGGACCTATTACCGCACCGTGGAGGAGGTGATCAGCTTCGCGGGCGGCAAGTATTACAACGCCCTGGATTACGTGCTGTTCTCCAAGGAGGGCAAGATAGACATGAACATGGACGGGGATCTCAGGGCATTAAACATCACAACTTGCTCCATAAACGGTGATATCTATGCCGGGAAGGACGTGATCGTCTCCAATTCATCTTCTCTGGTGGGATCGAACAGCTTCAACCTGAACGGCGATATAATAACCGAAAAGGGTGACGTGATCATCAAAAAACGTGCCCGCTTCATAAGCAGCTCGAGCTTGAACATAAACGGCGACATATACAGCGGCGCAATGGCCTCTTCCGACAGCGATAACGGCGGTGTCCTCATCGAAAACAGGGCTTCCGCGGCGAGCGACGCAACGACGAACTTGGTAGGCAACATTCATTCGAGAGGGAAGTTAAGCGCAATATGGAACGATTCAAGCTTCACACATGGTGGAAGGGGCGTGAGCCTGTGCAACGAGATGTCGACTGGAGGCATTTTCTTTAGCCATAGCCTGAAGATCGGCATCACGGGGAACGTCTATTCGATAAGCGATGTAGTCGGAGAAAACAACATCAGTGCGAGCCTCAGTTCGTGCAACGTCACCACCGATATCAAGGGTTCGGTCAGCAGCAAGGCGAACGTCACCCTTGACGGGAGCAGCCGGACCGGTAATGTCGTAACCTCCCACAATATCAACGGGAGCATTTATTCAGGTAAGGACGTTACGCTTAACGTGAATGCCCATTACGGGGGCGCAGATGGTGGTATCACCGTGGGGGGGAGCGTTTATTGTGCCGGGAGATTCCAGGCATTGGCTGACAGTAATGCGGCTCTTGGTTCCTCCCGAGCCGCTGTGACAATCGACGGCAGCCTTTACGCACTGGGTAACGTGAACGTAAATTGTGATGCAGTGGGCTTAATTATTTCTAAAGCACGGTCCCATTTTTACGTGAAAGGTGGAGGCAGCGTCATCAATCCTCCAAACCTCGCGGGGGGTTTCTCGTCCGGAGGGGAGATGACCTTACGTGCTTCGGAGTATCTTAACGCCGAGGCCATCCTGTACATGAAGCCGAACGCCAGGGACAAGACCGCAGACGGCCCGACGATACAGGAGGTGGGCGGAGGTGATGTGCAGGAAGGCACGAAGACGCCGCCGGTCTCCTTCAGCGACTCCTTGCCCGAGCCGATAGAGCCCCTTTCCTACAACGAAGTGTTGATGCCGCAGTGTGACTTCGCCTACTACGCGGAGGAGGCCAAGGCACAGATGGAGGTTGACAAAGATCCCCGCCACTATGTCACGGCGCCTCCGGGGGGCGAGTACTCGTTGACCCTCGGGGCGGACGACGTGAAATCGAGTGTATACGTCGTTTTCTGCAATGGCAACCTACTCATAAACTCGGTGACCGTTCCTGTAAACACCAAGGCCGTGTTGGTGGCAACCGGCAATATCAGGTTAAGGGAACTGTCGAGGCAGGGAGCCGGCGACGCCGAGTTCCAGATAATCGCCAAGAACAAGTTTTACTATGACGCAAGCGGCAACATGAAGATCGACGACAATGACCGGGTTTTCATCTATGCCGCTCATGAGACCTATGACCCGACTACCGACCCGGTCAGCGTGGTCTACGAGATGGGGTGGTTCAAGAACATATACGGGCAGATCACGGCAAGGGGCGATATAGTACTCAACTCGAGCGGGTCCGCCTTCTCCTGGTTCCCGCTTGCGAATTACTCGATAACATATCGTAACCCGTCGGTGCTGGGTGAGGCGTTCCGCATCCCCTTCAAGGTGAAATCCTGGAAGGAACTGTGAAGAAGGACGGCGATAGGGGCGGCGGATGACCGCCGCCCCATATTTTTACGGGAGGCTTCGGCCTCCGTCTTAAACGCACTTTACGCCTGTCTTGATCCTTGCCTGGGATGCGATGGGGCTTTGAGCATTCTCGCCGGAGTTACGGTGTCGTCGTGTTCCTTGCATGATGGCGCAAGGAACGCTGCAAGAGGTACTCGCCGCCACCCGCACCCTGCATGGGCGAGAAGGATCGATCGCGAGCCGGAGAGGCGATGGGACGGCAAAACGCTCGAAAAGGCGGAAAAGAGGGAGTAGTGCAGGAGAAAGGGGGCGCGCAGAAAATATTCTATATAGGAGTCTGCAGGTATTAGCGGAAGGAGAAAGGCCGCATGTTGAGAAGGGAATACGCGGGAAAGGGCGGTAAGGAGCCGGCGAAGAAGGATTTTTTCTGGTTCCTCGCGCTGGCCGGCCTCATTCTGGTAGCCTATTTCACGTTGAATCTCGCCATAAACATGGTCTACGGGGTCGACCTGGCGGGGAAGGGTGCGGTCATAGTCGTCCGGGAGCCACGCTACCAGGGAGACCAGCTCGTCGACGAGGGGGAAAGCGTGGTGCTGCACGGGGTATCCGGCTGGGTGGCGGCCTTCTCGCCCTGGCTGGCGGTGAACGCCAACCTGCTCGCCCTGGGGGTGATGCTCTTCGGGATAGGCTTCGCCCTCACGGGGAGGGACCCGGAAAAGCTGGCCGTTACGCTCTTCAAGCTGCGCATCCTCGCCTGTTACCTGCTCGCGGTGGTGCTGCTCATGCTGGTGCTGGGCATAGACCGGGTATATTTCCTCCCCCGTGCCGAGACCGGCGGGGTCCTGGGCTGGATAGACTGGTACATCTTCGAGTTCCTGGCCCACATCGTCTGGGCCGCGATCATCGCCGCCCTTGCCGTCTTCTTCCTCCGTTACGCGGAGAAAGGGCAGGGAAAAGACGCCAATGGCCCTCGCGCGCTGGAAGGTGACGGTCGAGAGCCTCCCGACTGAGGGGGAGCGATCGGCGGCCGGCGTGGAGCAGTCGATGTGCCGGAGGAAGATCCCGTTCGGGAGCGGTTATGGCCTTCAAGGATGAAGAATATCGCAGGCGCATGAGCCGCTTGCGGGCCGTAATGTCGAGGGAGAGGCTGGACGGCCTGCTGTTGAGCGGCCCGGCGGACGTACGTTACCTCTGCGGTTTCAGCGGCTCCAGCGGCATGGTGCTCCTCCTCGGAAGGTCGGGATACTTTATCACCGACTTCCGCTACCGGGAGCAGGCAGCCCTCGAGGTGGCGGGCTTGCGTGTCGTGATCTGCGAGGACGGATTCGGACAGGCCCTGCGGGAGGTGCTGTCCCGGCGCACGGCGAAGGGCGCCCCGGGGGTGATGAGGATAGGTTTCGATCCGGGTACGGTGACCTACGCGGAACTCTTAAGGCTGCGAAGACAGTTGCGGGGAGTGGCCTCGCTGGTCGCGATGGGGGCGGAGACGCAGGCGCTGAGGGCACGCAAGAGCCGGAGCGAGGTGGAGGTTCTAAAAAAGGGGCTGAGGGTGGCGGAGGAGGCCTTCCGGGAGGCCCTGGGACGGGTGGATAAGCGCACCACGGAGTGGGAACTCGCCATGGAGGTGGACTTCGCGGCACGCAGGCGGGGTGCCGAGACCACTGCCTTCGAGACCATCGTGGCTTCGGGGAGCAGGGGGGCCCTGGTGCACGCCAAGCCGTCCCGGAAAGGGCTGGCGGGGGCGGCGGTAATCGACTGGGGCGTGGTGTACGGGGGGTATAACACGGACTGCACGCGCACCCTCGCCTTCGGAAGGGTGCCTGCCGAGCTCGTGAAGGCGCACCGCCTGGTCATGGAAGCGCGGGAGCGTGCACTGGCGGCGGTGAGGGCGGGCGTAAGGGCCCGCGAGGTTGACAGGGCGGCACGGGAGGTTATCGAAAAAGCGGGGTACGGG
Source organism: Actinomycetota bacterium (assembly GCA_014360655.1). Classification (NCBI taxonomy): domain Bacteria; kingdom Bacillati; phylum Actinomycetota; species Actinomycetota bacterium. The sequence goes on from JACIXC010000002.1 coordinate 223,854, forward strand.
GAGGCTTTCGGCCACGGACTGGGTCACGGGGTGGGGCTGGAGGTGCACGAAAGGCCGCACGTGGGGCCGAAGAGCCGGGACTTGCTGGAGGAGGGCATGGTCTTCACCGTGGAGCCGGGCATATACCTTCCGGGGGTGGGGGGAGTGAGGGTGGAGGACATGGTTTTGGTCACCGCCCACGGGATGGAGGTGCTCGCGTCGTTCCCGCATTCCCTCGACCCCTCAGATTACTGAACTTACCCGGCGGCCGGGCCGCCGGGTAACGGTCTCGCTCGCAGGCTCGCTGCGACCGACCCTGTAATTCCCCGGGCTTGCTGGGTGCGTATATGTACTTCTTCCGGCCCGGGGCCTCGGGGTAATGGTCTCGCTCGGCGCCGCGCGCCTTTCCTTCTTCCGGCGGCCGGGCCGCCGGGTAACGGTCTCGCTCGCAGGCTCGCTGCGACCGACCCGGTCGTTCCCGGCCTTGGTGGTTGCGTATATGTCGTTCTTCCGGCCCGGGGCCTCAGGGTAACGGTCTCGCTCGGCGCCGCGCGCCTTTCCTTCTTCCGGCGGCCGGGCCGCCGGGTAACGGTCTCGCTCGCAGGCTCGCTGCGACCGACCCGGTCGTTCCCGGCCTCAGTTGTGTGGAAATAAGGGATGTTCTCCTGTGTTAAAATGGGACGCGTAGGCAGGAGCAACAAGGGAGAAAGGCGACATGATAACCACGGCGGATTTCAGGAACGGCATCACCATCGAACTGGACGGCACGCTGTACAACCTGGTCTATTTTCAACACGTGAAGCCGGGCAAGGGAGGCGCCTTCGTGCGAACCCGCTTAAAGAACCTCAAGACGGGAGCGGTGATCGAGAAGACCTTCCGGGCCGGGGAGCGTGTGGAGCTGGCCGTCCTGGACAAGCGGCGCATGCAGTATCTCTATCGTGACGGAGACAACTACCTCTTCATGGACCTTGATAGCTACGAGCAGATGCCCATATCGGGCGAAGAAGTGGGGGAGACCGCGAAGTACCTGGTTGAGGGGATAACGGTGGAGGTTCCGCTCTACGAAGGTAAGCCGGTGGGCGTGGAGCCGCCCGTCTTCGTGGAGATGGAGGTGGTGGAGACGGCGCCCGGCGTGAAGGGCGACACCGCCAGCGGGGGAAGCAAGCCGGCCACCCTGGAGACGGGTCTCGTGGTGAACGTCCCCTTCTTCATAGAGGCGGGGAACAGGGTGAAGATCGATACACGCAGCGGCGAGTACGTGGAGCGGGTCGAGTAGCTCGGGAGGCAGGGCGAGCATGATTGACGCGGGGGATTACAGGCTGCGACATGGGATGCTCGAGCTCATGGCGGGCATAGCCCTCTCGCGCGTGGAGGGGGCCTCGGGGGTGGCCATGCGCGGCGAGGTCGCGGACGAGGGAAGGAAGCGGAAGAACCTCGCAAAGGGCATAAAGGCGGAAGCGAACGAGGGCGCCGTGACCTTCGAGGTCGAGGTGCACATGGATTACGGCAGGGACTTCCACGAAGTGGGGAGAGAGGTGCAGCGTGCTGTGAAGGAGGCGGTGGAGTCCATGACCGGATGGCGGGTGGATGCGGTTGACGTCAACGTCACGGGGGTGAACGCCGTCTAGGTGAGCGAATCCCATCCCTTCGGCAGGCGTACGCTGGCCAGGAAGCTGGCCTGCGATATCCTTTACCAGGCGGACCTTACCGGGGAAGACCTTGACTCCGTGGTGGAGGGTTTCCGGCGCATGCTGGAAGAGGGGATAGAGGAGAACCCGACCCCTCCCGACGGCATCCCCGACATATCCATGGAGAGGGTGCACCTCCTTCTCGGCGACGAGGCGCGGATAGAGGAACTGTCCTCCTTCGGCTCGGAGAGCCTGCTCTACCCGCCTGAGATCCCCGTTTTCTCCCTGGACCTCGTGGATCTTTACCTCGAGCACCGTGAGGAGATAGACGGGCTTATCGACTCCTACGCGGACCGCTGGTCGCTGGAACGCATGCCCATGGTCGACCGCAACCTCCTGCGCCTGGGGTTCGCGGAGCTCCTCTACCGTGAGGACATCCCCACCAACGTCACTATCAACGAGTACGTGGAGCTGGCCAAGGCCTTCTCGACCGAGGATTCCGGTAAGTTCGTCAACGGGGTGCTGGGGAGGCTTTACCGGGACCGCCTGGCTTAGATACACAAGGGTCGGGGCACGCCTTATGGCTGATGGGCGCGTGTCTTTGCTTCTTGCGGCGGCCGGGCCGCCGGGTAACGGTCTCGCTCGCAAGCTCGCTGCGACCGGCCCTGTGGTTCCCCGGGATGGGTGGTTGCATAAAGAGGCCGGGCCGGGGGCTCGTGCTCACTCCGCGACGCGCGGCCTCGTGATGGGTAATTCCCTTCCTCCGGGTAATCCCTCACTTTAAAGGGGACACTTCGCCAGGGCCATGATGGAGGCCGCTTGCGATGTCGTTCGCCCGACCCCCGGACCCGGCCTGGGTGGGTGGTTCAGTAAAGGCTCGCTGCGACCGGCCCTGTGGTTCCCCGGGCTTGGTGGGTGGAAATAAGGAGGCCTCTTATGATATCGCTCGAAAGGGCCCCGGCGATGCTCGTATGACAACATGAAGGAAAAAGAAACGCAAAAAGGATCATTCGGAGAGGAAAGGATAAGTGATCACGGAAGAAGAACTATGTGTATGGATAGCGTTGCCCGGGGACCGGTGCGATGCTATTATGGGATAGACCTTTAAACCAGTCCCGTGAGGCTGGCAAGGGAAAAAGGAGAATAAGCGTGAAAGGAGACCTTCCTGCGCCGGCCGCAGGAAGGTTTTTTAACGCAAGGTGATGGAGATGAGCTTCGTGGAGAAGGCAAGGGTGATGGAGGAGAAAGACGTGCAGCGTGCCGTACGTCGTATAGCCCACGAGATAGTGGAGCGTAACAAGGGAGCAAAGGACCTGGTGCTGGTCGGCATCCGCACGCGCGGCGTCCCCCTTTCCGGCCGCATAGCGGAGGCCATACGGGAGATCGAGGGCGTGGAGGTGCCCGTCGGGAGGCTGGACATCACCCTCTATAGGGATGACCTGCATACCCTGGAGCAGCCGGTGGTGAAGGAGACCTACCTGCCGCCCGACATCGACGGGAAGCAGGTGGTCATCGTGGACGATGTGCTGTTTACCGGCCGCAGCGTGCGCGCGGCCATGGACGCCATCATAGATTTCGGACGCCCCGCATCCATCCAGCTGGCGGTCCTGGTGGACAGGGGGCACCGCGAGCTGCCCATCAGGGCTGACTACGTGGGCAAGAACATCCCGACCTCTCGCGATGAGGAGGTGAAGGTCGCCCTGCGGGAGGTGGACGGCGAGGACGGGGTCTTCATCGGGTACCAGGATTGAGGCCCGGTCCCGCAACGGGACCCTTTTCGGGAGGCCGGGGCATGCGTGAGAGCGGGAAGACGGGAGCGGTATGGAGATGCAGCGAGAGGAAGGCGGACGGGAGCATGAGCGGGTGGTGTGCGGGAGGAGGCCCGGCATATCCGCCGGCCGGGGCGGAGAAGGGCGCGGGACGGCCGGTGCCGTCGCCCGGGGTGAGCGGTGACACGGAGGTATCCCATGGCCGTTAGGGGCCATCTACTGGACGTGGACGACCTGGATAAGGAGGACCTGGAACGGATTCTGGAGATGGCCCACTCCTTTTCCGAGGTTCTGCGCAGGCCCATCAAGAAGGTCCCCGCCCTGCGGGGCAAGACGGTGGTCAACCTGTTCTACGAACCATCCACCCGCACCCGACTCTCCTTCGAGGTGGCCGCGAAGAGCCTGAGCGCCGACGTGCTGAACTTCACCGCCTCCGCCTCAAGCGTGGAGAAGGGCGAGAGCCTGAAGGACACCGCCCTCACCCTGCGTGCCATGGGGGTGGATGCCGTGATCGTGCGCCATCCCGTGGCGGGAGCCCCCTGGCTGCTGAGGAAGTGGCTTGACGTGACGGTGATCAACGCCGGGGACGGCATGCACGCACACCCCACCCAGGCGCTGCTCGACATCTTCACCATGCGGGAACGGCTGGGAGACCTGGAAGGACTTACCATCGCCTACGTGGGGGACATCCTGCATTCCCGCGTGGCGCGCTCGGGCATGAAAGCCTGCAGGGCGGCGGGCATGCGGGTCTTGGCGGTGGCGCCTCCCACCCTGCTGCCGCCCTCCATGCCCGGCGACGTCGAGGTGTCGCATTCCTTCGACGAGGTGATACCACGTTGCGACGTGCTCTACATGCTGCGCATACAGAAGGAGAGACAGCAGGAGGCGAGGTTCCCCAGCCTGGAAGAATATGCCAGATGTTACCAGTTGAACATGGAGCGCATGCGCAGGGCGAAGCCGGGGGTGGTGGTGATGCACCCCGGACCGGTGAACCGGGGGGTGGAGATCTCCTCCGAGGTGGCTGACGCGCCGCACGCGGCGATAAACTCGCAGGTGTCCTCCGGGGTGGCGGTGCGCATGGCCGTTCTCTTCCTGCTCCTGGGGGGAGCGGAAGGAGGTGGCGCCCTTGCCTGACATACTCATAAGGGGCGCGCGGCTCATGGACCCCTTCCTCGGGAGGGACGAGACCCTTGATGTTCTTGTCTCCAGGGGGCGCGTGGCCGAGATGGGGAAGGGCATCCCCGCGGAGGGGCGCGAGGTGATAGGCGCGGAGGGCATGATACTGGCTCCGGGTTTCCTGGACATACACGTGCACCTGCGGGAGCCGGGAAGGGAGGACGAGGAGACGCTGGAGAGCGGGCTGGCCGCGGCGCTGCGGGGAGGCTTCACGGCCGTCTGTTGCATGCCGAACACGGAACCGCCCCTGGACAATGCCGCGCTGGTGGAGGAGCTGGCGCTCAAGGCCGTGAAACTGGGCCTCGCGGACCTTTTCCCCGTGGGCTGCGTCACGCGGGGAAGGGAGGGCCGCGAGCTGGCAGAGATGGGGTTGATGCACCTCAGCAGGGCGCGGGTGAGGGCCTTCTCCGACGACGGCGACGGCATCGAGGACGCCGGGCTCATGAGGCGCGCGCTGGAGTACGTAAAGGGCTTCGACGGGATCATAGTATCCCATCCCGAGGACCGCGGGCTTTCGCGGGGCGGCCAGGTGAACGAGGGAGAGGTCTCCTTCGCCCTCGGACTGCGCGGCATGCCCGCACTCGCGGAGGAGGTCATGGTGGCGCGTGACCTGCTGCTGGCCGAGGAAACGGGGGCACGTCTCCACCTCGCCCACGTCAGCACCGCCAGGTCGCTGCGCATGGTAAGGGATGCCAAGGCGCGCGGAGTGAGGGTGACTGCGGAGGTGACCCCGCATCACCTGGTGCTCAGCGAGATGGACATAAGGGATTACGATACCGTGTTCAAGGTGAACCCACCCCTGCGCACCCCTGAAGACGTGAAGGAGCTGCGCCGCGCCCTGCTGGATGGAACGGTGGACGCTGTTGCGAGCGACCACGCTCCCCATGCCCCGCAGGAGAAGGAACGCGAATTCGAGTACGCTCCCTTCGGTGTGGTGGGGATGGAGAGCGCCTTCCCCGTGCTCCACACCGAGCTGGTAGAGAGCGGCGAGCTGCCGCTCATGAGGTTGCTGGAACTCCTCACCCGGGGGCCGGCGGAGGTCATGGGCCTGCACGCGCCGGAATACGGGGGAGGGATAGAGGTGGGGAGCCGTGCCGACCTGGTGCTCATCGATACGGAGCGGGAGTGGGTCCTGGACGCGACGGTCTTCGTGTCCAAGGGGAGGAACTGCCCCTTCCACGGCCGCAGGGTTAAGGGCAGGGTGGTGTTGACGCTGAAGAACGGCAAGGTGGCGTATGCCGTTCCCGATATGGGGGGTGGCGCCGGTGGTTAGGGATCGTGTGGCGCTGGTGGTGGGCCCCGGGCCCGTCACCCTGCAGGAGGGCACGTGCGTGCAGTACATGGCGGCGAGGTTATGCCGCTACCTGCACGAAAGGGGCTACCGCGTGGTGGTGCTCGAGGATAACCCGGCTACCCTCATGGATGCCTGGGAGGAGGTGGAGGGTATCTACGTGGAGCCGCCCCTTCCGGAGGTTGTCTTGCAGGCGGCGGAGAAAGCGGGGGCCGCATCCGTGTGGCTGGGCATGGCGGGGAGAAGGGGATGGGAGCTTTTCAAGGCGTTGGCGGCGGAGGGGGCGCCGGAAAGGCTCGGCATCTCCGTGCCCGATGTTGATGACCGTGTCCTCTGGCTCTGCGGAGACCGGGGGCTGCTGCGCGAGACGCTGGAAGAGAGGGGTTTCTCGAACCCCGCCTTTCGCTCCGTGGACAGCGTGCACGAGGGGCAGAGGGCGGCGGCGGAGCTGTCCTTTCCTCTTGTTGTGAGACCCCATTTCTCCTGTGGAGGATGGGGAGCCGGTATCGCCTACAACGGCGAGGAACTGCCGGCCGTGCTGGAAGAGGCCCTCAGGGAGAGCCCCGCCGGCGAGGCGCTCGTGGAGGAGTCCCTTGCGGGGTACCGTAAATACGTGGTGGTACTTCTGCGCGACGCGGACGGTGAGTGCCGGGTCGCCGGCACTTGCGAGCAGCTCGAGCCCCTTCCCCTGCACGAGGAGGACGCCGTGCTGGTCGTGCCGCCCGCGACCGCTGACGAGGGGGTCTACGCGCTGCACGAGGCGGCGCGTGAGGCGGCGGATGCCCTCGGTCTGGTAGGGGTCGCGGAGGTGAAGATCGCGGTATCGGCCGGGTGGGAGGACCTATATGTCCTGGACGTCAATCCGCGCCCCTGGCGCACAACGCCCCTCGTCGAGGTGGCTCTGGGGAGGGACCTGTTGAGGACGCATCTCGACCTGTTGCTCGGCGGAGGGCACGCGGCAGGGTCGCTCGCATCGCCGCAGGGGCCGAGAGGGGTCATCGTCTCCCTGCCCCGCTTCTTCTACGCCGAGGAAGAGGGGGAAGGGTGTATACATCTGCGTTGCCGGGCGGTCGGCAGGACCATCCTCGCGGGGAAGACGACGGAGGAAGCCGCCGCCGCGGCGCTCCGCTATCTCGTCCTGGAGGGGCGTGGCAAGGGATGGGGGGAAGGATGGTTGCGGAGCACGGAAGGGCTCCTGTCGGCGCTTTTGCATCGACCTGCCGCGTACCGGCGGAGGTCTGGCGGCACGGTGGCGGGCGGCGGTTTTCTGCCGCCCCGTGCGGGTGCGCCTGACGTCCCGGAGGAAGCACCGGCAGCAGGCGGGGTTACGGGAGGCCGTTACGAAGGTACGGTAGAAGGGTGCGGCGACACCGGACCCGGCACGGTAGGCGGAGCTCAGGTAGAAAGTCGCATGGAAGCTCTTTCCGGCAGCCCCCCATCGCGCGGTTATCCCCTGTGCCTGGTCCGCAGGCCGGCGGGCGCTCCCGGCGAGGGGAAAAGGGGGATCATGGTCCTGGGTGGGGACAACGGCGTTCCCGGGGGAGGACACGAAAGAAACTTCGCCGCCCTGCGGGCGGCGCTGACGGCGGCAAGGAACGGGATAGCGGCTTCTCTCTATGCTTGTGATGCCTCCTTCGCGCTGCTGGCGGTGGAGGCGGTGGACGCGGTTTTCCTGGGGCCCCTTTCGCCTGGAGGGGTCGTGGAGGCCGTGAGAGGGGCGGCAGCGGACGCCCTCTGCTGCCAGTTCGCGGGAGAGGAAGGCCTGCGCTGCGGCGTGGCCGTCCGGGAGGGAGGCGAGGGGGTCGCCCTCCTCGAGCAGGAGGTCGCCGCTCCCGAAGACACGGGCCTCGCACAGTGGGCGCACCGGGGGGTGAGGACGGTGCCCTTCGCCGCGGGCCGCGGTGAGGCGCGCGCTTTTCTGAAAAGGTGCGCGTTCCCGGTGCTCGCGGACGCGGCGCCGCCCGGCGGACCGGCGCGCCGCCGCATCATCTTCAGCGAGGAGGAGGGGGAGGGATTCCTCTCGCGGTGCGGCGATGACCGCGTTCTCCTGCGGCAGCTCAGCGAGGAGGCGCAGGAGGTGCTGGTGGAGGCGGTGGCCGCGCACGGGGAGGCGCGGGCCCTACTGATATGGGAAAAGCTGGAAGATAAGGGGACGGCTTCCAGTGAAGGCCTTGCCGTCTTTCCGCCCCTTCACCTGACCTCGCACCAGGCGGAAGCGGCGGAAAGACTCGCGCGCGAGGTGATCTCGCGCCTTCCCTGGAGGGGCAACCTCTCCATGCGCATGCTGATTGCAGACGGCGACGCTCTCCTCCTGGATATCACGCCGGGCGCATCGCGCGAGACGCCCTTCCTCGCGCGCGCGTCCGGTCTGCCGCTGCCGGAGATGGGGATGGAGGCATTGCTCGGAAAGGGGGAGGCGCGACTGCCTGCGCGCGAGGATGCATGCGCCTGGAGATGCCCGGAAACGCCGCTGGGCATCATCGCAGCAGAGGATATCATTCCCGAGGCGGGGGAACGTTCCACGGGCTCCCGCGTGGTTATGGCGAAGAATATCTCGCTGGCGCTGGCGAAGTTGCACGTGGCGCAGGGGATACTGCCGCGACCCGGTGGAAGGGTCTTCCTGAGCGTCGCCGACCGCGAGAAGAGGCGCGTGGTCCTCCTGGCACGCGAGCTCCGCGAGGCGGGCTACCGCCTGGCCGCGACGAGGGGGACGGCACGGACCCTGAAGGCGGCGGGTATGCCGGTCAAGGTGGTCAACAAGCTGCAGGAGGGACGGCCCAACGCGCTGGACCTCATGCGCAACGGCGAGATACAGCTGGTGATAAACGTGCCGCGCGGGAGGAAGCCCAAGAGCGACGGGTTCTATATCAGGGAGGACGCCGCGCGCCATGGCATCCCCTGCATTACCGACATGGAGGTCGCCATGGCCCTGGTGCGTGGGCTGCGTGTCTGCGGTGCAGCGGGGTGGGACATGGACATGTGCGGTACGCTCCTTCCGGGAACCTGCCTGGCGGAGGGGGCGGGAGGGAAGTGAGCCTGCCGGCGCGATACATTGCAACCGTTCTGGAGAGAAGGGATTACGGTTGCGCCAGCGAGCTGGTGTTCGCTGTCCCCGGGGATTTCGATCCGCAGCCCGGACAGTTCGTGCACGTATTGTGCGGGGACCGCGGGCGCATACTGAGGAGGCCCTTCAGTGTCTTCGACCGCGGGGAGGGAACGGCCTCCATCCTGGTGAGGGAGGCGGGAGCCGGCTCGTCGTGGTTGCGGGGCAGGGCGGAAGGGGAACGCCTGGACCTGCTGGGGCCCCTGGGGAGGGGCTTCTACACGGCGAAGCAGGAAATGAGCCTACTGGTGGCAGGAGGCGTGGGGATAGCGCCGCTCCATTTCCTTGCGAGGCGCCTGCGGCGGGCGGGAAAGCCCTTCCTGGTGGCCTGGGGGATGGAAAGTGCGGAGGAATTCGCGGGGCTTCCCGGCATCCTCGCGCGGGAGTTCGATCTGCGCATCGCATGCATGGACGGAGGAGCGGGGCCGGCGCGCTCCGCGGTTGATCTCGCATGTGGGATGCATGACTGGCTCGAGGCGACGGTATACGCCTGCGGGCCGCGGGCCATGCTCGTAGCGCTGGCCGCCAGGGTGGCGGACGCGCAGGAGGGGGGGCTGGCGCGCCTGCAGGTGAGCGTGGAGGAGAGGATGGCCTGCGGGCTGGGGGTATGCCGTGGCTGTGCCGTTCCGGCCGCACGGCCGCCGGGCTCTTACCTGGCCGCGTGCAGCGACGGGCCCGTGTTCGGGGGAGATGAGCTGGATTGGGAGCGCATGGCGGCGTTGACCTGAGGGTGGAACTGGGCGGGATCACCCTGCGGAACCCCGTGCTGGTGTGCTCGGGCACCTTCGGGAACGGCAGGGAGATGGCTGCGTGGATGGACGTGAAGGAGCTGGGCGGGGTGATGACCAAGGCGGTGACCCTCGCTCCCTGCGCGGGGAACCCGCCGCCACGCGTCTGGGAGACGCCCTCGGGCATGCTCAACGCCATCGGGCTTGAGAACAAGGGGCTGGAGAGGTTCCTCGCCGAGGACCTCCCCTGGCTGAACGCCATGCAGGTGCCGGTGTGGGTGAACGTGGCGGGCTTCACGCGGGAGGAGTACGTGGAGGTGTCGCGCGAGGTGTCCCGCTCCGGGTTGGCCTCCGCCCTGGAACTGAACATATCCTGCCCCAACGTGAAAAAGGGAGGATTGCACTTCTCGGCCGAAAAGGGCGAGGCGGCGCGCCTGGTGAGCGAGGTTAAGGAGGTGTCCGAGATACCCGTGTACGTGAAGCTATCGCCGAACACGGGCGATATCGCGGGGTTCGCCGGGGCCATGGTGCGGGCGGGGGCTGACGGCATAAGCCTCATCAACACCATCCCGGCCATGGCCGTCGACGTGGAGACGGCGCGCCCGCGCCTGGGGAACGTCACCGGGGGACTGTCAGGGCCCGCCGTGCACCCGGTGGCCGTGCGCATGGTGTGGGAGGTGGCTCAGGCGGTCGACGTGCCCATCATAGGCATGGGCGGTATCTGGAGCTGGATGGACGCGGCCGAGATGCTCATGGTAGGGGCGGACGCGGTTGCCGTCGGCACCCTCAACTTCAGGGACCCGGCGGCCGCCCTGGGCGTGGTGGAGGGACTGGCGTCTTTCATGCTCAGGAAGGGATACCGCAGGGTGGGCGACATGGTGGACCTCGTGCATCGCGGGCGGGACATGCCGTGACGCCGGGGGGAAGGCGCGGAGCGCAGGGTCTTTCCGCCGCCGCGTCGCGTGGGGAGGGCATGGTTTCGCCGCTTGTGAGCGGGGACCCGGCGGAGACGTCGATTTGCAGGAAGGTGCAAGGATGGCAAGGGTTGAAGACCCCTTCATACTGGCCCTGGATACCGGAGACAGGGAGCGGCTGCTGAGCCTGGCGCGCATCATGCGGGGCGAGGTGGCGACGGTGAAGGTAGGCCTGGAGGCCTACACGCGCTGCGGGCCGGAGATACTTGTCGCGATGAAAGGAGCCGGTTACCGCGTCTTCGCCGACCTGAAGCTGCACGACATCCCCAACACGGTGCGGGGTGCGGCGGCCGCGCTTGCCGAACTCGAGGTGGACATGTTCACCGTGCACGTGTGCGGCGGCAGGAAGATGCTGGAAGGGGCCGTGGAGGCCGCGCGGAAGGCGGCGCGGAAAAGAGGAACGGGAAAACCGCTTGTCCTCGGGGTGACGGTGCTCACCAGCCTGGATGAGGCGGGGCTGCGCGAGGCGGGCTGGGCGGGAGGCATGGAGGAAACGGTCCTGCGCATGGCCACCCTGGGATGGGAGTGCGGCCTGGACGGCTTCGTGTGCTCACCCCTCGAGTTGCGGGCGTTGCGCGAGGCGCTAGGCGGTGAGCCCCTCCTCGTGGCCCCGGGCATCAGGTTGCCGGGAGCGGAGAAACATGACCAGGCGCGCACGGCGACGCCGCGGGAAGCCATGGAGGCCGGAGCGGATTACCTGGTGGTGGGGAGGTCGGTCACCTCGCATGCCGACCCGAGGGAGGCCATGAGGTCGCTGCGGCGCGCCGCAGGGACGTGACGACGATGGGGAGGGAGGTTTATGAGGGGGCCGCAGCCGGGCATATAGAACATGTCGGGGCGGCCTGCGGGACGCATGACGCCGCACGCGAGCGGAAGGAAGGGAGGAGCGGGCGATGAACCAGTGGGAGGTGCTGGAGATACTGGAGCGAGAGGGCGCCGTGCAGAAGGGGCATTTCCTCCTCTCCTCGGGGCTGCACAGCGATACCTACGTGCAGTGCGCGAAGGTCCTGCAGTTCCCGAACCTTGCGGAGAGCCTGGCGAGGGAGATGGCGGGCGAGGCGGAGGAGCTCCGGCCGGAGCTGGTGATAAGTCCCGCCATGGGAGGCATCATCATCGGGTACATGGTGGCGCTGGCCCTGCGCAAGCGCATGGTTTTCGCCGAGAGGCAGGAGGGGCGCCTGACCCTGCGCCGCGGTCAGCAGGTGCACGAGGGGGAGAGGGCGATCATAGTGGAGGACGTCATAACGACCGGAGGCTCTGTGCTGGAGATCATGGAGCTGGTGCGGGAGCAGGGGGGCGAGGTGGTGGGCCTGGAGGCGATCATAGAGCGCGGAGACGACCGCGATTTCGGCGTGCCCAAGAAGGTGCTCCTGAGGCTGGATGCCCCGGTGTGGGAGGCGGCGGAGTGCCCCCTGTGCGCCCGGGGGTTGCAGTTGGAAATACCTGGCAGCAGGAGGCTGGAGTGAAAGGGGCGGCACGCCGCGAGCGCCTGGCTCGATGGCTTGTTTGCAGGTAAAAGGCGGTTTATACTTGTATGGACCATTGAGGTTAGGGTTTCGAACGGAGGAGGGATGAAATGGCCAAGCAGAAGCTTCCGGAACTGACGCCCGAACAGCGCAAGTTGGCTCTGGAAAAGGCGGCCAAGGTCCGCAAGGAGAGAGCTGAGATAAAGAAGAAGCTGAAGGCGGGAAAACTCAAGGTAAGCGACGTGCTGAAACGAGTCGACGATGAGATATACGGCAAGATGACCGTCAAATCGGTAATCGAGTCGCTGCCTGGCGTGGGGAAGCTGCGCGCGGCGAAGATCATGGAGGAGATCGGCATCAGCGAGACGCGGCGCGTCAAGGGGTTGGGACCCAAGCAGATCAGCGCCCTGAAGGACAAGTTCTCCTGAGGATAACCTCGAGCAACGACTTTCCTCGAACAGGGAACCGCGAGAGTCGCACTGCGGTCTGAAAACACGGGAGACATGATGCGGCGTGGGCGCCTTTTCGTCGTGGCCGGGCCTTCCGGTGCGGGGAAAGGTACCTTGATAGCGGAGCTCCTTCGCCGTTACCCGCGGACGTGGCTCTCCGTTTCCGCCACCACGCGCCGGCCCCGTCCGGGAGAAAGGGAAGGAGTGGACTATTTTTTCCTGGAAGAGGAAGAGTTCGCGCGCAGAGCGGATGCGGGGGAATTCCTGGAATGGGCCGAGGTGCACGGAAAGCGCTACGGCACTCCCCGCACGCGGGTGTTGGATAAGATGCGGGAAGGATACGACGTGCTGCTGGAGATAGACGTGCAGGGCGCCAGGCAGGTGAGGGAGAAGATGCCGGAAGCCGTGGCCGTTTTCGTGCGCACCCCCACCCTCCGGGAGCTGGAGAGGAGGTTGCGGGAAAGGGGGACTGAGAGCGAGGAGGAGATCGCGGAGAGGATGAGAAACGCCCGACGGGAGAACCGGGAGGCGGGGAACTTCGACTACGTGATCACGAATGACGAGCTGTCTCGCGCGGTGGACGAGCTCTGTGCTATATATGAGAAGGAAAGCCGGTCCTGAAGGGATGGTTAATAAAGGAAACGGAGGTTCTGGACAGGTGTTGATGAAGACGAAGATCGACGATCTGCTGCAGGTGATGAACAATTCAAGGTTCGGTCTGACCATCGCGGCGGCAAAGAGGGCGCGCCAGATCAATAATTACTTCCGCCACCTGGGGGAAGGCCTGGGAAGCGAGGCGGGCCCGCAGGTTAGGTCCGCTTCCAACAAGGCCCTTTCCCTGGCCCTGGAGGAGATAGCCGAGGAGAAGCTCGAATTCGAGATGCCGGAGGACGGGGTAAAGTAGAGCGGGTCTTCCCATGAACCGCATAGTTTTCGGTGTCACCGGAGGGATAGCCGCCTACAAGGCGGTGGATGCGGTGCGCCAGCTGGTGCTGCGGGGCTGCGACGTGAGGGTGATCATGACCGAGCATGCCACGCGGCTGGTGGGGCCGGAGACCTTCCGGGCGGTGAGCGGAAACCCCGTCGCGGTCAGCCTCTTCGATGCCGAGGGCAAACCCATCGAGCATATCTACCTGGCCAGGAACGCGGACCTGGTCATAGTGGCCCCCGCCACCGCCAACCTGCTGGCCAAGATGGCTCACGGTATCGCGGACGACCTCCTCTCCACCACGCTCCTGGCGACGCGTGCACCGGTGCTCGTGGCTCCCGCCATGAACACCGCCATGTACCGCCACCCGGCCACGCAGGAGAACCTGAGGAAGCTGAGGGAGAGAGGGGTGCGCGTGGTGGGGCCGGAGAGCGGCGACCTGGCCTGCGGGGAGGAGGGGGAGGGGAGGATGGCCGAGCCCGCGCGCATAGTGGAGGCCGCCATGGAGGTCTTCGCGCTTGCGGGAGACCTGGCGGGAAGGCGCGTGCTGGTGACCGCGGGCGGCACGCGTGAGCCCCTGGACCCGGTGCGCTTCATCGGCAACCGGTCCAGCGGCAAGATGGGATACGCCCTGGCCGCGGCGGCGAAGCGCATGGGGGCGGAGGTGGTGCTGGTGAGCGGCCCCACGTACCTGGAACCCCCCGTCGGCGTTGAAGTGGTGAGGGTGGAGACGGCGGCGGACATGAGGGACGCGGTGATGTCCCGGGCGGCGGCGTGCCACGCGGTTGTCATGGCGGCGGCGGTGGCCGATTTCACGCCCCGGGAACGCAGCGGGGAAAAGATCAAGCGCGGAGGAAAGAATTCCCTTACGCTGGAGCTGGTGCGTACCCCCGATATCCTGGGGGAGCTGAGCGAGAGCAGGAGTGCGGGGCAGGTGCTGGTGGGCTTCGCGGCGGAAACGGGAGACCTGCTCGAGCACGCGCGGCGTAAGCTGCGCGAGAAGCACGTGGACATATTGGTCGCGAACGACGTCTCGCTGCCGGGTTCGGGTTTTGACGAGGACCGCAACATGGCGGTGCTCCTTTTCCGCGACGGCGAAGAGAGGGCCCTTGACCTCATGCCCAAGACCGAGCTGGCCGCCCTGATCATGAAGGAGGTTGCCGAGCTGCTGCGGGCGCAAAGGGAGTAGCCTTCTCAAGGAGTGGCTTTCCCGTGACGATAAAAATCTAGCCATCCTTATGAGGGTCGCGCTGGCGTTGGAGGAGCGAGAAGTGGCAAAGCTGGTAAAGAGGGGCATCATCCTCAACGTCTCCACGTACCCTTTGCCCACACTTCTGCCCAAGAAGGCCAACCACAGGTCGAAGACCCTCACCTTCGACATCAATTTCGACCTGGTCGAGGAGGAGGGGCACAGCGTCAAGGTCTGGTTCTACCGCGGGTTCCGCTTCCCGCCTCCCCTGGAGGACGGGGACAAGGTGGAGGTCATCGGCAAGTACGGTCGCGTTTCCAAGGACATATTCTACGCGTCGAAGATAATAGACCGCCGGCGAAAGAGAATATATACTGGTTTTCGGAACCGCAGGCTGAAGGAGGGCGAGGAGCCCGAGGAGAAGTGACCCCCCGCGCGGCGGGCCTGAGATTGCGTCGGAGTGGCGGAATCGGTAGACGCGCTAGGTTGAGGGCCTAGTGAGGAGCTTCCTCATGGGGGTTCAAGTCCCCCCTCCGACACCAGGATGAAACCCCGGCCGAGGCCGGGGTTTTAACATGCCGCGTCTACGCGTGATCGGAGAGGAAATCCATGATGAGCGAGTTGACCTCCTGCGGCCTCTCCTGCTGCACCCAGTGGCTGCACCCCGGTATGTACCTTATCTCTAACGGTCCCTCCACGGCGGTATGGAAGTCGTAGGTCAGCTCCTTCCCGAGCGCCCGGTCTTCCTCCGCCCAGATGACCAGGGTGGGGCACTTGACCTTGGGGGCGTTTTGCGACTGTCCCCGCGGGGAGCGCAGGAACTGCCGGAAGGCCGCACGGTAGTAGTTGATGCCCCCCGTGAGCGCCCCCGGCTTTGCGGCGGCCTCCTTGAACATGTCGATGTCGTGGGGCGTGAGGGCGCTCTTGTCGAGCAGCCATCCACGGAACAATCTCTTCACCATCAGGTAGTCGCGGCGGCGCATGAGGAGTTCCGGTAGGAAGGGGACCTGGAAGAGGAACATGTAATAGGAGCGCCGCCTCTGCGCGGGGTTCTTCATGAGGTGGTCGATGAGCACTTCGGGAGGCGGGCAGTTGAGGATGATCAGGCGTTCGACCATGTGGTGATAGTGGGCGGCGAAGGGCCAGGCCACACCCCCTCCCCAGTCGTGGGCCACCAGGACGGCACTCTCCTCGCCCAGGTGGCGGATGAGGCCGGCGACGTCCTCCATGAGCGCCCTTACCCGGTACCGGTGCACCCCCACCGGCTTTTCCGACTGGTTGTACCCCCTCATGTCGGGGGCCACCACGCGGAAGCGCTCCGCCAGCACGGGGATCTGGTGGCGCCAGGAGTACCAGAACTCCGGGAAGCCGTGGAGCAGGACCACCAGCGGCCCCTCACCCGCGCTGACGTAATGGAGCCGTATGTTGTTCACGTGGGCGTAATGATGTTCCCATCCGGGCGCGATCTCCATGTCGACTACCCCCTTTCGCGAATCATGCCTTGTCGCAATTGTAACGCATGGAGGCCCCGGCGCGCCGTCCCGACCGTGTTGTGCGCGACAGGCCGGGGGTTTATAAAGATGGCATGGAGACGATGGAGGTGAGCGTTACCGCCAGGGGGACCTTTTCCTCGTTCCGCTACCGTGATTTCCGGATCCTGTGGACGGGAGCCTTCGTATCCAACGTGGGGACCTGGATACACAACACCGCGCTGCTCTGGTTCGTGAGGGAGACGACGGGTTCGAACTCCTGGGTCGGGGCGGTGAACATGGCCTCGTTCCTGCCTGTCCTGCTCCTCGTGCTATGGTCCGGTTCGCTGGCGGACAGGCTCGACCGGCGGCGGCTCATACTGGTCACCCAGGCTGTTATGATGCTGGGAGCCTTCGCGCTGGCCCTAAGCCTGCGGCTGGGGACCACCTCCATGGCGGTGATCGTCCCCCTCACCGCCGTCATGGGCATGGCCTTCGTTTTCAATTTCCCCGCCTGGCGGGCCCTCATCCCCGACCTGGTGCCACGCGAGCACATGCTCAACGGGATCGCCCTGGACGCGGCGCAGTTCAACCTGGCGCGCTCGGTGGGACCCCTGCTGGGCGCGCTCATCCTCAACGCCTGGGGGGCGGAAGCGGCCTTCCACATAAACGCCGCCAGCTTCCTCGCCGTAATCCTGGCCCTGCTCGCGATGCGCACAAGGACGCCGGCAGCGGCGGTTTCCGGGCGCACGGGCAGGCATATCGTTGAGGGGGTGCGCACGGCCTTCGGGGAAAGCTGGTCACGCAACCTCCTCGCTCTTCTGGCCGTCTTCTCCTTCTTCGGGCTATCCTTCCTGGTGCTTCTGCCCGGCATGTCGAGGGAGGTCCTGGGAAGGGGTTCGGGGGGTTACGGTGCGATGCTGAGCCTCATCGGGGTGGGGGCGGTGGCCGGCGCGCCGCTGGTGAGCGCCCTGCGCCGGCTGCTGCCGGAGAAAACGCTCATAAAGGCCACCGCTCTCATCTTCGGTTTGAGCCTGACGGCGACCGCATTCTGCAGGGATCTCTGGATCTGCCTGCTCCTGGCGTTCTGCATCGGGGCTTCCTCGCTCATGCTGAGCGCCGTCATCAATACCGTGCTGCAGGCGAGGGTGGAAAGGGAGATGCGCGGGCGCATCATGAGCCTGTACATCCTCGTCTTCCAGGGCATCTATCCACTGGGGGGCATGTTCCTGGCCTATCTCGCGGACGCGACCTCCATTCCCGTGACGCTCGTGGCGGGTGGGAGTGTGTGCACGGCGGCCGGCCTGGCGGTGACGGCCTTCCCGTCCCTGCTGCGCGGGGTCTTTTCGGGGCGGGTGGATGATGCCGGTGAGAAGGGAGGGCCGGCGTGAAGGTCCGCATGGGAATCCATGCCATGTGAGGCGTGGAGAGCGTGAACGACCGTTCGCCGGGGGCACTTGCGCCGTCATGCGCATCAGCCCTGTGCTATCATAACGGAGGTTCTGCTCAGGTCGATTTACGGCGCGGGGGTGGCGGAATATTGCGTAGCCTGCTCGGCATGGTGTGGGTCCTGGCCTCGTATCTCCTGGGAAGCGTCAACCTCTCGCACATCGTGGCCAGGCGGCGTCTGGGTATGGACCTGCGCAGGGTGGGCAGCGGAAACCTGGGCGCGTCCAACCTTGCATTGCATGCGGGCAAGGGGCCTGCCGCCGTCGCCTTTTTCGCCGACTGCGCGGAGGAAGCGGCGGCGATCCTGCTGCTGCGGGCCACGGGGTTTTCGCTCGCCTGGCAGGCGGCCGCGGGGCTGGCGGCCATCGCCGGCCACAACTGGCCTTTCTACCTGCGTTTTCAGGGAGGGAGGGGCATGGCCATGGCCCTGACAGGCACCCTCATCCTTCTCCCTTACGAGGGCGCCATGCTGGTGGCCTTCCTGGCGCTGGGAGTGTTCACGCACCATACGGCGGAGTTGAACCTCGTGGGCGTCATGCTCGTACCCGTGGTGTCCTGGCGCCTGGGAAGGGCTCCCGCGCTGGTGTCGTATGCGCTGGTAGTGTTGCTCATCACCGTGGCGCGGCGCCTGCAGGGAAGTCCGGGCCTGGGGAAGAAGAAGGTGGGGGAGGACCCCCTGGCGGTACTGTGGAGCAGGCTGGTTTACGACAGGGAGGCGGAGAGGTAGGCGGCGGCCGGGGCACTGCGGCTCCAAGGGGGTAGGCGCGGCGGACCCGGCGAGGCTCGGAAAGGGAATGCAGGTAGTGGCAGCGGGACGGGAGGAGACGGTGGAGGGGGAGCGCCAGGCGGCGGAGCTCGCGAGCGGAGTGCTCGCGGACCTGAAGGCCCTGTGGAGAAACGGCGATTTCCGCCGCCTCTGGGTGGGGCAGTCCGTGTCCTCCATCGGCGACTGGCTGGCGACCTTCGCGCTGTTGGCCCTGGTCTGGAACCGCAGCAGGTCAGCGGCGGCGGTGGCCGGGCTGCTGGTGCTGCGCGTCGTCCCCTCCGCCTTCTCGGGGGCCGTCGCCACCTGGATAAGCGACCGCTGGGACCGCAAGAAGATACTCATATACTGCGATATTCTGCGCGGTTTTCTCATCCTCTGGGTTGCCGTGCTGGATTCACTGGCCTACCTTTACGTGCTCATCTTCTTGATGGAGTTCCTCTCCGTCCTCTACCTGGCGGCCAGGGACGCCAGCCTGCCCAACCTGGTGGAGGGCGGCAACCTCCTGACCATGGCGAACTCCATGACCATGGGAAGCGCCTACGGTTCCATACCACTGGCCGCGGCCGTCTTCGCCTTACTGGTGGTGGGGACATCGCCCCTTTTCGGCTGGCTGGAGGGGGCGGCCTTCTTCTCGGACCACCCTTACCTCTTCTCCTTCATCGCCGACGCGCTCACCTTCTTCTTCTCTGCGCTCATGGTAGCCCGCATCGGCAGGCCGCTCAGCCTCGCGAGGGGAGTGGAAGGGGGAGAGGAACGACAGCGGCACGTGGGGATCGGCTCCTCCTTCTCCTTCGCCTTCCGTAACCGCTTCATGCGTACCCTTACCGCGGCGCTGGCCACGGGTACCCTGGGAGGGGGAGCCCTCTTTGCCGTGGGCGTGGTCTACGTGCACGATGTGCTGGGGGGGAACGACACCCAGTTCGGCTTCCTCATGGCCCTTTTCGGCCTGGGAATGCTCGCGGGCATCGTGGGGCTGCAGTTCATCTCCCGCGTGCGGGCCAAGTGGTTCATCTTCAAGGTGGGACTGTTATGCGCAGGCGGCACCCTCATCTGGATGTCGCTGATCACGGTGATGTTCATGGCTTACCTGGCAGCCCTGGTGTTCGGAGCCGCCTTCTCGGCCATTTTCCTCACCGGCATCACCATGGTCCAGGAGATGGTCGAGGACGAGAACCGCGGCAAGGCCTTTGCGGTCTTCCACGCCGTTTCGCGCATATTCCTGCTCGTCGGGGCGGCGATAGCGGCCGCGCTGGCCGGTGCCGTCGACGATTTCCACCTCCACCTGGGCTTCTACAGGCTGCACGTATGGGGCGTGACCATCGCCATGTTCGCTGCCGGCGTGCTTATAGGCTCGGTGGCTTTCCTGCCCCTGCGGGAGAGGGTGGAGGAAAGGGAGGAGGCCACGGGCGAAGTCGAAACGGAGGGGACGACAAACGCCGGGTAGGGCGGGCGGACGCGCGCAACGGCCGCTAAAGAAAGGCGACGCCGACCACGCCGGGCCCTGTATGACAACCCATCACCGGCGTGAACTCGGTGAGCAACATCTCGCCTCTCAGGGCCACCTTTGCGGCGATGAGCGAGGACAGTCTCTCAGCGTTATCCCTGTCGTTGGCGTGAAATACGGCCACTCGCAGGGGACCCCTCTCCCGCCCGCAGGCGGCCGCATGGGCGGAGATGAGGCGCTGCGCGGCGGCGGGAGACCGTTTCCTGGAGACGAGCATCGCGCTCCCGTCCTTGAAGCGGAACACGGGCTTTATGGAAAGGGCTTCCCCGGCGAAGGCGGTGACCGCGTTCACCCTGCCGCTCTTCTTCAGGTATTCGAAGGTGGATATGTAGGCGAAGAGCTCCGCCTTCTGCGATAGGGCAAGGGCCAGCTCCCGGCAATCGCGAAGTGGAGAACCGCGGGAGGCGGCATCCGCCACCTCCAGCACCACCAGGCCCTGGGCCATGGCCGCGGTGCCGGAATCGATCACCTCCACGGGGACCTCCGTGAAGGAATCAGCGGCAAGGCGGGCATTGGCGTAGGTGGCGCTCATGGTGCTCGCGATGGTGATGACGAGGATGGCGTCGTGCTCCTGCGCGAGGTCGGTATACGATTCCATGAATGCGCCCGGCGGGATGGCGGAGGTGGTGGCGGGTTGCGAAAGGGTGGGGAGCAGCTCGTAGAACTCCTTCGGAGTGATGTCGATGCCGTCCCGGTATACCCGGTCATCCAGCTGAAGGGAGTAAGGGAGGACGGTGACGCCCAGCTCCGCCGCAAGTTGCGCCGGTATGCAGGTCTGGCTGTCCGTTACTACGGCCACTCCCATCAGATGACCCCGTCGTTGTCGCGTGAACGGTACCTCAAACGGATGTCCATAAGATACCAGACGAAAGCATGTTGCGACACCGGCGGCAGGCACAGGGGTCGTACTACGTCTTGGACGTGATGCGTGCGTATAGGTTCTTCTTCCTCGTTTATGGCGAAAAACGCGACTATGCCAGAACAAGGACAGCAAGGTCGATGACTCAGGCCCCGAACTGCGACTTGAGCTCCTTCTTCAGGATCTTCCCGGTGGCGGTGCGGGGAAGGGATTCAGCGAATACCACCTTCTTGGGGATCTTGTACTTGGCAAGTTTCCCCCTGCAGAACTGGATGACCTCCTCCTCGCTCAGTTCAACGCCGGGTTTGGGGACCACCACCGCCATCCCCACTTCACCCCATTTCTCGTCGGGGATGCCGATGACCCCGGCGTCGGCTATCTTCTCAAAGGACATGAGGACGTCCTCCACCTCGGCGGGATAGACGTTCTCACCGCCGCTTATGTACATGTCCTTCTTGCGGTCGACGAGGTAGAGGTAACCCTCGTCGTCGATGTAACCCATGTCCCCGGTGTGCAGCCAGCCGTCGGTTATGGACTCCGCGGTGGCCTCCGGCAACCTCCAGTATTCGCGGATGACGTTGGGCCCCTTGACCCATACCTCGCCCATCTCCCCGCGGGGGAGGTCATTGCCCTCCGCGTCCACCACGCGGATGTCGGTGTGGAAGACGGGCTTGCCGCAGGACCCCAGCTTGCGCAGGGCATCCTCGGTGCGCAGGGCGGTGATGGCCGTCGCCGTCTCCGTCATCCCGTATCCCTGGTTGAAGGTTATGCCGTGCTTGAGCCAGGTCTCTATGAGGGAACGGGGGCAGGGGGCTCCCCCGGCTATGAAGAAGCGCACGCTGGAATAATCGGTTGTCTCGAACTCCGGCACCTGGGTCATGAGCAGGAACATCACGGGGATGCCGAACATGAAGGTCACCCTCTCCTTCTCGATGAGTTGGAGGGTCTCCACCGGGTTGTAAAAGCGTTGGACGACCACGGTGGCCCCCACGTAGAGGGAGGGGAAGGCGGATACGGCCAGCCCGCCGATGTGGAAGAGGGGAGCGCAGGCGATGCTCACGTCGCCGGAATCGAAGGCGTACATGTTGATGGAGTTGATGGCGTTCCACTGCGTGTTGCCGTGGAGGATGGCCGCTCCCTTGGGCTTCCCCGTGGTGCCCGAGGTGTACATTATGAACTGCACGTCGTCCAGCGTGACCTCCGCGTCGGGAACCGGTTCCTCCTCCGGCTTCCCCGCGATGAGGTCCTCGTAGAGGGGATCGGATTCTTCCCCTCCCTCCAGCTCGCGCACGAAGTGCGACATCCCGGCCACCTTGCCCTTGAGCGCCTGAGCCGCTTCCGCGAACTCGGGAGAGTAGATCAACCCTATGGGCTCGGAATCCCCGAGGATGTATTCCAGCTCCGGGACGGCGAGGCGGAAATTGAGGGGGACCATGATCCCTCCCAGCTTGCTGAGGGCCATGAGCACCTCCAGGAAAACGTGGCTGTTTGCCATGAGGGCCGCGAAGCGGGTCCCCTTCTTCACTCCCATTTCCTGGAAGGCGTGGGACAGGCGGTTTATCCTGCGGTTGAACTCCGCCTTGGTGAGGGTGAGGTCGCCGTACCTGATGGCGGGCTCGTCCGGGTAACGCGCCGCCCAGCGTACCGGCCACTCGCCGACGTTCATCCTCCCCCAACGCTTACCGTTATCACCGTTCATCCTTCTCCCTCCCTTTGCTGTCGCCCGACATTCCTCTGCGGCTGGCGTCTGCGACCCTCCAGGCGATCGCATCCTTGCGAGCTGGATGGTTGCGGGCCTTTCGCCCGGATCAAGGCGCACCTGGCGACCATGCCGCCGGTGCGCGAGCCTTCAAGGCATCAGTGCATAGTGACCTTTAACGGAAAGAATCGCTTCCCGGAAGAGGAACCTCTCCGCCGATTCCGTGATGCCGGACGTTCCCGCCGACGCATGCCGGCTCATGGATTGTCCTGCCGCGCCCCCTTTCCCGGACTATGATGTATCCGTTCTCCCCTCCAGCTCTCGCACGAGTTCCCCCACCCTCCTGCGAATCTCGTCCCTGACCGTGCGCATGGTCTCCAGGTCTCCCTTGCCCGGGTCGGGGAGGGGCCATTCCTCCAGGCGTTCGCGGGCGGGGAAGACGCTCTTGACGATGCATCCGAAGGATATGATGCGCGCGAACTCGTCCAGGCGGTCGAGGTCGAGGGGCTTGGGTTGCGCGTGCGAGATGTCCAGGCCCATCTCCGACATGGCCTCAACGGCCAGCGGATTGACCCCCTTGCCGGGAGCGGTGCCGGCGCTCTCCGCACTCCATGTCGTGGCCACGTGGTTGAAAAAGGCCTCCGCCATCTGGCTGCGCGCCGCGTTTTCGCTGCATACGAATAGTATCTTGGGCATAAAGCGCCGTTCCCTCATCCGCAGTTCCGGGCCTTGACATACGTATTCTTGCCCTGCACGGGGATCCTTAAACGTCCCCGCGCCCTGCCCGGGGCTGACGGCCGAAGTCGGCGTGTTCCCCGACCGTGGCGGCGCGCCCGCGGTGGTTATATAATACGCTCATGAGCGCACACGAGGACCGTTCGCCCTTGATCATGAAGATCTCGCTGCGCCAGGCGCGCGGGCGGCTGGAGGCGGAGTCGGTGACCCTTTCCCAGCTGGAAGCACTGGCCTCCCACCTGGGCTGGGAGGAGATGTCGTCGGACATCGCCGCCGCCCGGGAGGGCCTGGAGCGCGCCGCGCGGAAACTGGACGACGCGGTGGAAAAGGCGGTGAGGGAGCAGGCGGAGGCGGCGCACGCGCACGCCCACAGCCACGAGCACGCCCACGCGCACAGTCATCCCCATACCCATCCCCATGACCACGAGCACCCGGGAGAGAAGGACGCGGAACACGACCACGAGCACACCCACGTGCACGAGCACCTGCACGAGCACCCCCACGACCACGAGCACTGAGACGCGTTTCGGCGCGCCGCGTATCGGCGGCCTGGACGATCCCGTAGCCCCGCTACCCGCGAGGGCGTGAGCCCGTTTTTTCGCGCGCTCGGTTCCCGGGGACAGCGCGCTCCCCATGTGTTCCGGTCCGCGCCCGGACCGCAAGGTGAATGCCCGATGACCTGGGAGGCGGGCGGAGCCGGGCGTACGTGAAGAAGGGCATGGTGGCTCGCATGAGAGCGCGTATCAGCCTGCCGAGGAACCGCCTCCCCCGAAGCCGCCCCCGGAGAAACCGCCGCCGAAGCCTCCCCCCGAGCCGGAAGACCCGGACGACCCAGGGGTGGAGGTCAGGGTGCGCCCAAGGCTGCCCTCCATGGAGCGCAGGGAGGATGCGAACGCTGCGAAGCCGAGCGCCGTTCCCCCGCCCTCGTACCATGAGGGGGGCGTCCTGTATATGTCGCGGAACTTGCTCAACCACGCCTCGCTGACGCCCAGCACCATGGCGTAGGGAAGGTTGCGCTCGAAGTTTTCGGGGGTCATGCTCTCGAGCTCCTCCCTTTCCGCCGTGACCAGGTATTCCTTGAACCCCATGGCATGCTCGTAGGCCTCGGAACCCTTGCGCGTGCGGCGGGGCATGAACCATCCCACGGCGGCGACCAGGATGCCCGCCGGCAGCGGGGCCGCCGCCGCGACGCTGAACCATCCCAGGTCGAACCAGCGGGGTAGCAGCAACAGGAAGGCGGCGGAGATGGCGCACATGACGAAGCCCCCGGCCAGGTAAGCGGCGCGTATCCTGGCCGGGTCCCTGTCGAAGAGCCCGTTCTTGAGGACTTCCTTGCGCACCCCGTCGAGGATGGGCTTGACGTGGATATGGAACGCGTTCGCCAGGTCGTCCTCGGTGACGTCGTCGCCGGCGATGAAGAGGGAATCCAGCAGCTTGCGCTCGTAGGGCAGCAGGGAGGAGGTGTCGGCCTGGAGGCGGCGGAAGCCGAACACCCTGCGCCTTATCACCCCGCGCCTCTCCTCCTCGCGCAGGGCGAGGAAGCCGCGGCGCGCGAGGTCGACGATGGTGGCGGTGATGGCGGGGACGCGCGTGCTCTCGCGCACCAGCATGTCCGTCATGGCCGGCGTGAGACCCTGCGGCGGGTCGTAGCGCACCACGCGCATGCCGCGGCGGCCGATGTCGCGGCCCTTGCGCCACCAGAGCAGGAGCATGAGGGCGAGGACGAGGGCGATGAAGGCGCCCGAGGCGGATATGGCGGCGGCCCCGCAGGCGCGGCCGTACTGCCAGGGCACCCTCACCGCCTCGCGGGGAAAGGCCACGTCGATGGTGAAGGTGCTGTAGGGGTCGACGTCCTCGACGGACCACCAGAGCAGGTCCCCCTCGCGCCCGCTCTCGTGGCGGGAGGGGGGCGAGATGAGGTCGAAGTAGTATTTCGTGCGCACCGCCGACATGTCGGTGCCCGGGGGGAGGGAGACGGTGATGCGCGAGGACTTGATGTTCACGGGGCGGTCGGAGGAGACGGCGTCCCAGTAGAGGCGCGCGTGGTCCGGGGCGAAGATGAGGGCGCCCGTCATGCGGTACTCGATGACCCAGCCCATCGTCTCGTCGCTCGCCTGGAAGTCTATGTGCACCCGCTTTCCGCTGGAAAGCTTTTCCACGGACCACAGGCCCTCGTCATAGGGATCGCCATGCAGGTCGTAGACGGCTATGTCGCGGATGCGCACCTTTCCGTAGGTCCTCCCCTCCTCGAAGCTGGCGCCGGCGTCGCTCAGGTCCCGGTTGAGGAAGGAGAAGTCGCCCCGGAAGTTGATCACCTGGGTCTCGCGCACGGTGAAGGAGGCGTCGGGTTCGACGGTGATGTCCACGTCGAAGCGCTCGAACTCCCATTCCTTCATGCCTTCCGCCGGGACCTCCTCGCCCGGCTGCAGGAAGCCCCTTCCCGCGAGGTCCATGATGGAAACCGGCCACGAACAGCGGAACTCGTAGTCGGCCTCGCTTCCCAGCGAGTGCAGCTCGGCGACGGCCTGCCTGTCCCCCACCAGGCGCTTCTCCACCTTCCCGGCGTACCTTTCCGTTTTCACCTCGAAACGAAAGACGGCGGGGTCGACGGGTGCGGGGAGCTCCACGGTGAGCGAGCTCTCCTCTATGGGCGAGGTACGACCGGTGGGAGTTCCCGTCCAGCTCAGCTCCACGCTGTCCCCCGAGACCTTCAGGGCCCCGATCACGGTGTACTCGTAGACGACGGTGGTGACGGGCTCGGCGTCCGCGCAGTGGAACCAGAGGGTGAAGTACTCTTCCCCGCGCTCGCTCTCCCAGGTACCTTGCGGCAACGGTTCCCCGTTCGCGTCCAGGAGCCTGCCTTCCTCCACGTACCCGTAACTGGAGGGCACGGTGATGCCCACCCAGCCCGAGGGGTCCGTGAAGTTGTAGGTGACGAGGTGGCGGACCAGCAAGGTGCCGTCGGAGTTCACGGTGAAGCGCGAGTGAAAGGCCTGGTAGGAATAGGAAGGCTGCGCCGTGGCGGCCGCGGGAAACGCGCACACGGCGAGGGTTATGACGATCAGGGCGAGGAGAACGCGACGCGGAACACCCGCGCGCATCGCAGCCGTGGCAGAACCTTTCATCATGGCACCTTGTCGCGAACTCGCTTCCGTTTAGGTCATTTAACCACATGGAGAGCTTCCTTAACCAGCTCTGATCTTCCAGCTTAAGAGGCCGGACGCAGAGCCATGTCACCCCGTTCGGACAACCGGGAGATCGCTCCCTTCCTCCTGTCGGAGCAACTTGCTTTGCCAGGATGATGGGGTGCCCTCCCAACCACTCGAAAGACGTAAAACGCCTGCCGGGACGATACGGCACCACCGGTTCCGGTTGGCGGGTTTCCGTGAAAGCGCTGTCCGGAAAGGCGCGGGCGGCCCGAAAGGCCTTCCGGCTACCCGGCCGCGTGCTCGCCTGACCTTGAACGCATGTCCCGCAGGGGTGGAACGCACGCGGGAGTTGAACGGCGGTAGCGGCAAAACGGTAAACACTGGCTCTTGCCCCGAGGAAAGCTCATGCCCCGAACCGCGGCGCGCTCGCAGCGCTCAAGGGATGGTTCGGGCGAAAGGCGGAGTGGCCATGCGGGTTCCCGCACGCGGTCCCCGGAACCCGGCATATGCTTATAATGGTATGATGTGCTGGGACCCGCGGCGCAGGGCGGGGACGGGTCTCGCCCGCGTGGACGGGTGGCGCTTGCGAGGAAAAGGAGGGTAAGCCATGCGCGAGGTGAAGATCTGGGTTCTCAGCGACAACACCGCGGCGCCGCCGGTTTTCCTGGCGGAACACGGGCTGTCGCTGCTCCTGGAGGTGGAGGGCAGGAGGTACCTGCTGGACTGCGGGCAGGGCGAGGTGGCCACGATCAACGCGGCGCGCATGGGCCTCGATCTGCGTGGCGTGGAGGCCATCGTCCTCTCCCACGGGCATTATGACCACACGGCGGGGCTGCCGCGCATGCTGCAGGCCACGGGTCCCTGCAGGGTGATCTGCCACCCTTCAGCATTTCATGCCAAGTATTACCAGTTGGGGGACGTGAGGCGTTACATCGGCATGCCGTGGCGCAGGGATTTCCTCGCCGCATCCGGAGCGTCCTTCGAGGAGAACGAGGGAGTGGCGGAGCTGGCCGAGGGGGTCTGGGTCACGGGCGCCATCCCTCGCCGCACGGACTTCGAGCCGGGCGATCCCAACCTGAAGCGCGAGGTTGACGGGGTTCTCGAGGTGGACCCCTTCCTGGACGACCAGGCGATGGTGGTGGACACCGGGGAGGGCCTGGTGGTGGTGCTGGGGTGTGCCCACGCGGGGGCCATGAACACGTGCCTTTACGCGCGAGAGCTCACCGGGGTGGAGCGCATACTGGCCGTGGTGGGCGGGTCGCACCTGGCCTTCCTGGGAAGGGAGCAGCTGTTGCGGACCATCGATGAACTGCGGAAAATGGACCCGGCCAGGCTGGCCTTCTCCCACTGCACCGGGCAGACGGCGGCGCGCGAGCTGGCCGCGGCCTTCGGGGAGCGTTTCGTCTTCAACCAGACCGGCACGTGCCTTGTCATCAACGAATCCTTGCTCGCCTGAGCGCTGGGATCCCGGGGCGGAAAAGGCGGGAAAGGGCACGCGAGTAGCGGGATAGTATACTATTGCCGTGAACGTGTGAGCCGTGGGTCGCGCGCGCCGAGGCTTGACAGCGAAGGAGGTCGATGGAGTTGTACAAGGAGAGATTCTCCCTGCAGGACAAGGTGGCCATAATCACCGGCGGCAGCCGGGGGATAGGGAAGGCCATAGCGGAGGGCTTCGCCGAGATGGGCGCCAGGGTGGTGCTCGCCAGCCGCAAGGCGGAGGCCCTGGAGGAAGTGAGAAAGTCCATAGAGGAGAGGGGAGGAGAGGCCTACGTCATACCCACCCACATGGGCGACATGGAGGGCATAGAGAGGCTGGTGCAGGGGGCCTTGGAAAAATATGGCACGATAGACATCCTGGTCAACAACGCCGCCACCAACCCCGTCTTCTGCGGCACGGCGGAGATAGAGGAGGCCGCCTGGAACAAGATCATGGACGTGAACGTGAAGGGGGTCTTCTTCCTCACCCAGAAGGTGGGGAAGGTGATGTGCGAGAAGGGGGCGGGATCGGTCATCAACATATCGTCGGAAGCCGGGTTCTGCCCGACGCCCATGCTGGGCGTCTATTCCGTATCCAAGGCGGCGGTCAACATGCTCACCAAGGTCTTCGCGCAGGAATGGGGCTCGCGCGGGGTAAGGGTGAACGCCATAGCGCCCGGCCTGGTGCGCACGCATTTCAGCCAGGCGCTGTGGGGCAACGAGGCCATCCTGAACGCGGCCCTCACCTCCATACCGCTGGGGAGGATTGCGGAGCCGGAGGAGATGGTGGGGTTGGCCATCTACCTCGCGTCGGACGCCTCGTCGTACGTCACGGGCCAGATCTTCCTCGTGGACGGCGGCAGGGACGTTGCCCCGTGAGCGCGCGGAAGGGGTCGCCCATCCCGGGACGACGGAGGGAAGGTGTAGGCGCTTGACGACCGGCGCAGGCCTCTGGGATCCCGTGCGCCTGGGGGGGATCAAGTTGCGCAACCGTGCGGTGATGCCCGCCATGGGCACCGCGTACGGCTCGCGCGAGGGCGAGGTCACGCCACGGCTGCTGGCCTACCTGGGGAGGCGCGCGGAAGGGGGCGTGGGCCTGGTGATAAGCGAGGTCCTGGCGGTACACCCCACGGGCAGGGCCTTCCCGTACGAGCTGGGCATATACGACGACTCCTTCCTTACCGGCCTGGCGCGCCTGGCGTCGACGGTGAAGGAGGCGGGCGCGGCGGTCGCGGCACAGCTCCACCACGCGGGGCGGGAGACCTTCCCCCAGGTCATCGGGTGCCAGCCCGTCGCCCCCTCGCCGCTTGCGAGCAGGGCCACTGGCCAGGTGCCGCGCGAGCTCTCGCGCGAGGAGATAGCGGAACTCCTGGGATGCTACGCCGCGGCCGCCGTGAGGGCGCGCGAGGCCGGCTTCGACGCCGTCGAGGTGCACGGCGCCCACGGTTACCTCGTAAACCAGTTCATCTCCCCCTACTCCAACCGGAGGGAGGATGAATACGGCGGGGACGACGAGGGGCGCTTCCGCTTCGCGCGCGAGGTCGTCAGGGAGATAAAGCTCGCCGCGGGGAGGGATTTCCCGGTGATCTTCCGCTTCTCTTCCTGCGAGGACGTGAGGGGAGGGTACGATCTTGATTACATCCTCCCCCTGCTCCCCCTGCTGGAGGCGGAGGGGGTGGATGCATTTCACGTATCGCGTGGGGTGTACGATTCACCCGGCAACCCGACCTCTCCCGGCATGCACTTCCCCGCCGGGATCAACGTGGCGAACGCCGCCAGGGTGAAGGAGGAGGCGGGCGTGCCCGTCATAGTGGTGGGCAAGCTGCACGACCCGCGCATGGCGGACGAGGTGATAAGGGAAGGAAAGGCGGACCTGGTCGCCTTCGGACGGCAGCACCTCGCCGACCCGCATTTCCTCGCCAAGGCGGCGGAGGGGAGGTTCCGGGACATTCGCTTCTGCATATCGTGCAACCAGGGGTGCATAGAACGCCTTTCCTTTGAGCTCAAGCCGGTGACGTGTTCCATCAATCCCGATTGCGGCAACGAGTGGCGGGGGGAGGAGCGGCCGGCCCGCCGTGGTCCCTTCCTCGTGCTCGGGGCGGGCCCCGCGGGACTGCAGGCGGCGCTGACCATGGGAGAAGCCGGCGCGGAGGTCCTGGTGGTGGAGAAGGAGCCCGAACCGGGAGGCCAGTTGAGGGCGGCTTCCCGTCCCCCGCACAAGGAGAGCCTGGCATCCTGGGTGGAATGGGCGTGCGGCCGCCTCGCGGCGCTGGGGGTGGAGATGCGCACACGCTGCGCCGACTGGCGGCGCGTCCTGGAGGAGAGGGGCTGGAAGGGAGTGGTGGGAGCCTGCGGTTCCCGCCCCCTTATACCGCAGGTGCCCGGCTGCGAGCTGGATATCAATGCGGAGGCACGGGAGGTCCTCCTGGGGGACCGCGAGGTGGGCGAGAGGGTGGTGATCGTGGGGGCCGGCCCGGTGGGCATGGAGACGGCGCATCTCCTGCTGGAAAAAGGGCATATCGTCACCGTCGTGGAGGAGGCGGAAAGCCCTCCCCTCTCTCCCTTGACCTCGCACGGTTATTTCCTGCACCGCTTGTTGAGGAAGAAGGGCAGGCTCATCCTGGGGGCGCGCGTGTGCGAGGTCGGGCCTCGAGGCGTGGCGGTAATGCAGAGGGGCGAAAAGGGGGAGCTGCCGGCGGACAGCGTGGTATGGGCGGCGGGGGCGGTACCCGAGAGGGAGCCCCTGGAGGCGGCGGCGGGCCTGGGTCTGCGCGTGCTGGAAGCCGGGGACGCGGTTGCGCCGCGCCGCATCCTGGAGGCAGTGCACGAGGGAAACGAGGCCGCCCGCGAGCTCCTCTTCGGGGTTGAAGGGTCGGGTGAGTGATGGTGGCGGGCGACGGGCTTGCGCCGGTGAGAGGAGACCGCGCCCCGGCCCTCGTCAAAGCGCATCGTCTCCCGAGTCACGGGAAAGTCGCGGCAAGACGGCTCGCGCGGAGGAGGGGCGAGGGCCGATGTTAGAATACGGTAGTGGTTAGGCGGTAGTGGTTCGGCGGGGAGCGGAGGAAGGACGGCGATCTGGAGAAGGGGGTGAGGAGCTTGCAGGAGTTCATGGACGGCAGGGTGATCATCACCAAGGGAGACATAACCGCCTTCGACGTGGACGCCATCGTGAACGCGGCCAACAAGACCCTGCTGGGAGGAGGAGGCGTGGACGGGGCCATACACCGGGCGGCCGGACCCCAGCTGCTGGAGGAATGCCGCACCCTGGGCGGCTGCGAGACGGGGGAGGCCAAGATCACCCGCGGATACCGGCTTCCCGCGCGCCACGTCATCCACACCGTGGGGCCGGTCTGGCACGGGGGGAAGAGCGGCGAGGACGACCTCCTGGCCTCCTGCTACCGCAACAGCCTCTCGCTTGCGGTGGAGAACGGCCTCGCCACGGTGGCCTTCCCGTCCATCTCCACCGGGGCCTACGGATTCCCCATCAGGCGTGCGGCTCCCATTGCCCTGCGCACGGTCAAGGAGGTCCTGGAGGCGAACCCGTCCCTGCGCGTGGTCTATTTCGTCTGCTTCAGCGACGGCGACCTGGAGGTATACCTGGAAGCGGCGAGGGACCTCTTCGGGCAGGAGTAGGTGGCGGGTCTTGAGGTACATGTCAGGTGGCGGGCCGGCAGGCAAATGTCCTTCACTGCGCTTGGGCGCAGCGGATGGCCCTTCGCGCGCGGGCGCGAGCGGCGGGAGAGGAAGGCGCGGACGCTTGCCGTGCGGGAGGCGGCGGTGAGGATCCTCTTCGTCTGCACGGGAAACGTGTGCCGCAGCGTTATGGCCGAGGCCTTCCTGCGGCAGGCCCTGCAGGGCCGTGCGAGGGACGGCCTGGTTGAGGCGGTGTCCGCCGGCACGGACGCGCGTGAGGGAGAGAAGGCGCCCCCGGAGGTGGTGGAGGTGATGCGCGGCTTCGACCTCGACGTGTCGGGACATCGCGCCCGCCTCCTTACCGGCGCCGACGTGGAGGGGTCCGACCTCATCCTCACCATGGCCATGCACAACAGCCAGCGCCTTCTGACCATGTACCAGGACGCGGTGGACAGGGTCTTCACGCTCAAGGAATTCGTCATACAGGGAAAGGAGAAGGGAAGGCGGCTCTCATCGCGTGATCCCGAGACACGCCTGAGGGAACTGAAGGGATGGATACGGCACGTGGAGGGGCTGGAAAAGGGGCCGGGGGAGGGGAACCTCAACGAGAAGCTGCGCCTCTTCTTCCTGCACTATTTTTACCTCTACGACCACAGCTTCACCATAGACGACCCCCTGGGACAATCGGTGGAGTTCATGCGGCGCACGGCGCTGGAGATCCGGGATTGCGTGCGGGAGATGGCGGGGCGTGAACTTCTCGGGTTACTCCCGTGAGGGATCATCGCGCACGCGGGATGGGGGCGGAGGGGGGAGCGGCGGGACGAGGAAGGGGCGACGGGTTGAGGCCGCGGCCGCACCGAGGGGCGGCGCGCGAGGCGGTTGAAGCAGGTAGGGCCCGTGCCTGTGCGCGCGGCCCCCACGAAGAGGAGGGAAGCATGGAGGAGGTGATCTTCCGGCGCGAGGGCGCGGTGGAGGTAATAACCCTCAACCGCCCCGAGGTACTCAACGCCTTCACCCTGGGCATGCTGCAGGCCATGGCGCGCAGGTTCGAGGAGCTGGAACAGGACGACACGGCGAGGGCGGTGGTGATCACCGGCGCGGGCAGGGCGTTCTGCGCCGGGGCCGACCTGGCGGGAGGAGGCTCGCGCAGCGACGGACATACCCCCGCCGGCATGCGCCTTTCCGCCGGAATATACGCGCGACTGGTGAGGAACATGGTGGAGATGGAGAAGCCGGTGGTGGGAGCCATCAACGGAGACGCGGCGGGAGCGGGATGCAGCTTCGCGCTGGCCTGCGACCTGCTCGTGGCGTCCGAAGAGGCCCGCTTCATACAGGTGTTCGTGCGCCGTGGGCTGGTGGCCGACGCCGGGGGAACCTTTTTCCTGCCCCGCCTGGTGGGGCTGGCGAGGGCCAAGGAGATGATGTTCTTCGGCGAGCCGGTGGACGCCCACCGGGCTTACGAGCTGGGCCTCGTGAACAGGGTGGTGCCGCCGCAGCGTCTCATGGAGGAGGCCATGGAGCTGGCGAGGCGCCTGGCCGCGGGGCCCACGCGGGCCATAGGCATGATGAAACGCATGCTCAACCGCTCCTTCGAGAACGACCTGGGCACATGCATGGACCTCGAGGCCACCTACCAGGGGATAGCGGTGAGCACCGAGGACGTCATGGAGGGGGTCACCTCCTTCCTCCAGAAGAGGGAACCGCGCTTCAAGGGAAAGTAGCATGCACGTGGCGTGTCCGTGGCCGCCAGGGGCATCAACGGTAGCCGGGCGGCACGGCGGCGGCGACGGGAGGAGGAACGGCAATGGCCGATGCTGGAAGACATATCGCCTTCTTCGACCTGGACCACACCCTGCTTGACGGAGCTAACGGGAACCTGGTGGTCAAGTACATGGTAAGGAAGGGCCTCCTGGGATGGGAGGCGGTGTGGAAGGCCCTGAAGTTCACCGCGCTCTACCGTCTCAACCGCCTGCCGCGCGAGGAGGTCTATCGCTGGACATTCCGGGAATGCGGCAAGTATCCCATCGACGAGCTCATACGCATGCTCGACGAGGCCTACGAGGCCTGCATCATGCCCCGCCTCTTCCGGGAGGGCGAGGAGTGCATAGGCGAGCACAGGGCACGGGGGCACCTCACGGTCATCGCCACCGCGGCGGGAGAGTATGTCTCCGAGAAGGTGCGCGTGCAGCTGGGGGCGGACGACAAGATAGCCGCCGTGGCCCCGGTGCGCGACGGCTACCTCACCGATGAGCTGGAGCGCCCCCTGCCGTACGGCGAAGGCAAGGAGCAGTTGGCGCGCGCTTACGCGGCGGCGCGTGGGGTTGACCTGGCGGATTGCTGGTTCTACTCCGACAGCCTGGCCGACCTGCCCCTGCTCGAGGCCGTCGGCCACCCCGTGGCCGTGAACCCGCAGCGCGGACTGCGCCGCCTGGCCGAGGAGAGAGGGTGGCCCGTCCGGCAATGGCGCACGAGGGCGGGGTACACGCAGCCCAGCCGCGCCGAGCGCCTTTCCTTCGATCCCTCACGCGGAGCTGTATCCTCGGGGGAGTGAGGCCGGATGCGGCGGCGGCATGCGCGCGGGGGGACGAGCCCTTTTCCGGCGGGAGACGGGATGCGCTTTCTACCGGTTGGTAAATATTACCTATAGCGGGAGGACGTGGCATGCGTGATGGGCGGTGGGTGCTCGCGATCACCTGCCCTCCTGTTGGGACGTGAAAGCGCGCCAACTCAGAGAGGCATGTCCATAAACGCGTTTTCGGGCCAGGAACTAAGGATAGCTGTTTCATACGCGGCTGAACGATCGGGCGAGATATATCTCGAACCGCGTGGTGCCGGCGACAGGGCCGCGGGGTTGCCGCGGTGGACCGGTACACGCGATTGACTTACGGAAGCGTAGTCCTATAATGTAATGACATGTCAGTACCAAAAAAGAGGATGCCGGCTCCCGAGAGGAGAGAACATATACTGCGCAGCGCCAGCAAGGTGTTCTCCAGGAAAGGATACCGTCTCACCTCCGTCTCGGATATCGTGCAGGAGGCATCGATAGGGCGCGGCACCTTCTACCTGTACTTTGAGTCCAAGCGTGACATCTTCCGCGAGCTCATCGAGTCGTACTTCGAGGATTACACGAGGATACTGCAGGAGAACCACCGGAGACTCATCGACGCGTTCCGGGAGCCCTCAAGGATCCTCGGGACCTGGAGGGAGAACATGCTGCGCGTGCTGCGCTACGCGGCCGAGAACCCCGACCTCACCCACATAGTCTACAGGGAGGCATTGGGAAAGGACGAGGACTTCTCGGACCGCGTGGAGGAACTCTCCAGGCTGGCGCGGGAGATGCTCAAGGAGGAGTTCCAGATCATGTACGACCGCGGCATGATGCGAGCTTGCGACATTGAGGTGGTGACCTCGATCATCATGGGTTCCACCGTCTATCTCGTGATGGAACAGCTCCTGGCTGGCAACGAGGATGTGGAAAGGCTCACCGATGACATGGTCGAATACCATATCCGTGCCCTCATACCCGACGAGGGCGACGTGAAACGGGCGTTGAGAAGCGCGCTCGGCGGAAGCTGAGACGAGGCCCCTGGCGGAGATCTGCACGGAGAAGGGAGGAGGTGGACGCAGCACAGGAAGAGTAGACCATGCGGTTTTTGCCCGGTCCGGATCCTCTCGGGGACTGGTGCGGAGACGGCAACGCTCCGCGCGAGCGGGAAAGGCAGTAAGAAGCGGTAGCATTAAGGGGTGAAGCTTATGGTTTCGTTTGAGCTGGACGACGAACAGAAACTTGTCCAGGAGACCGTCGCCTCCTTCGCGGCGGACCTCATGGAGCCCGCCATGCGGGAAAGCGACGAGAAGGGGGAGGTGCCGGAGGAAGTCATCGCAAAGGGATGGGAGCTCGGCCTCCTGGGGGGATGCATCCCAGAGGAATACGAGGGGTTCGGCGAGGAGCTTTCCGCGCTGACCGGGGTCATCGCCCTCGAGGAGCTCGGATGGGGTGACCTTTCCATAGCCATGCATCTCATGGCCCCCTCGGTGATGGCCATCTCCGTGCTCGACCAGGGGACCGAGGAGCAGAAGAAGGAGATCCTCCCCGCCTTCTGCGGCGAGGGTTACAAGGCCGCGTCCTGCGCCCTCGTGGAGCCCTACTACAACTTCTGCCCATCCTCGCTGCGGGCCGTGGCGGAGCAGGACGGCGAGGAATACGTCATCAACGGCAGGAAGTGCCTGGCATCCCTGGCCAGGGAATCCGACAGCATGCTCGTGTTCGCCGCCACCTCGCCGGGCATGGGCTTTTCCGGCGTGGACGCCTTCATCATACCCACCGGCGCCAAGGGCGTGGAGATAGGCGAGAGGGAGAAGAACATGGGCATCAAGGCCCTGGCCACCTATCCCGTGACGTTAAAGGACTGCCGCGTGCCCGTGTCCGCCCGCCTGGGCGGGGAGAAGGGATGCGATTTCCTGCGCCTGCTCTCGCGCTCGCGCCTGGCCCTGGCGGCGCTCGCGGTGGGCATGAGCCGCAGGGCGCTGGAGCACTCGCGCGATTACGCCACCCAGAGGGTGGCCTTCGGCGAGCCCATCGGGTCTCGGCAGGCCATCGCCTTCATGATCGCGGAGATGGCCATAGAGGTCGACGCGACGCGCCTGCTTGTGTGGGAGGCCGCCTGGCGCTGCGACAGGAACATGGACTTCGAGAAGGAAGCGGCCCTGGCCAAGAACTACGCGGCGGACATGGCCATGATGGTATGCGACCGCGGGGTGCAGATCATGGGCGGGCACGGCTACGTGAGGGACAACCCCGTGGAGCTGTGGTTCCGCAACGCGCGCGGGTTCGCCACCTTCGAGGGAATGGTCATGGTTTAAGGAGGTGGGAAGATGACCATAGATTTCGAGCTCTCTCCGCGCATCAAGGCGACCAAGAACATGATCCACATGTTCGCCGAATCGGCCGTGCGCCCCATCGCCCGCCAGTACGACGAGAACGAGCACGAGAAACCGTGGGACCTCCTCAACATGGTGCAGAAGTTCATGGGAGGGGGCGTGGCGGGCGCCTTCGGCACCGAGAAGAAGGACAAGGGGGAGGAGAAGGAGCCCAAGGAGAAGAAGCCCCGCGAGACGAACCTTGCGGGAGCGGTGACCATCGAGGAGATCTTCTGGGGGGATGCCGGTATAGCCCTGGCCTTCCCGGGACCCGGCCTGGGTGGCGCCGCGGTGCAGGCGAGCGGCACCCCCGAGCAGAAGGAGAAATTCCTCGCGCGCTTCTCGGGCGAGAAGCCGGTATGGGGCGCCATGGCCATCACGGAGCCCGAGGCGGGGTCCGACACCGCCAACATCAAGACCACCGCGGTGCTCGACGGCGACGAATGGGTGCTCAACGGGGAGAAGATCTTCGTCACCTCCGGGAAGAGCGCCCTGGAGGACTCCGAGGGCTTCGTGGTGGTGTGGGCCACCGTGGACCGCAAGGCGGGACGCGCCGGCATCAAGCCCTTCATAGTGGAACACGGGACGCCCGGCATGCAGATAACGAAGATCGAGGACAAGCTGGGCATCCGCTGCTCGGACACCGTCTCCATCTCCTTCATGGACTGCCGCATCCCCAAGGAGAACATCCTGGGAAGCCCCGAGGTGGTGGACAAGACGAAGACGGAGGGGTTCAAGAAGGTGATGGCCACCTTCGACGCCACGCGGCCGCTGGTCGCCGCAATGGCCATCGGCGTGGGCAGGGCGGCCCTCGACTTCATCAAGCAGACCCTGAAGGAGGAAGGGGTTGAGCTGCGCTACGGCATCAACCCCCACCGCATGAGCTCCCTGGAGAGGGACATCATGCAGATGGAGGCGGATCTGAAGGCGGCGCGCCTGCTCACCTGGAGGGCCGTCTGGATGCTGGACAACGGCCTCCGCAACGACCTGCAGGCCTCCATGGCCAAGGCGAAAGCCGGCCTCGCGGTGACCCGCATCACCCAGAAGGCGGTGGAGATCATGGGGCCCATCGGTTATTCCCGCGAGTACCTCCTCGAGAAGTGGATGCGGGACTCGAAGATCAACGACATCTTCGAGGGCACGGGCCAGATACAGCTGCTGGTGACCGCAAGGCGCGTGCTGGGATTCACGCGCGAGCAGTTGAAGTAGGCACGGGGAAGAATGGGCGGGAGGCCGCAAGGCCTCCCGTTTCCCTTTTGCGCACGGGAAAGGCGACGTGTCCGGCGACACCCTTTATCATCTGCGTGCGATCGCGCGTGGCGCCGAGGCTCGGGTGGGACGTCGGATGCGCGTTCAGCAGGTCTCCCTGCGGTCGAAAAGCTCGCCCCACTCCTCCCTGAGGCGGTCGAAGATCTCGCGCACCTCACCGCGTATGTCCGCCTTGCGCTCCTCCTCCTTGATGCGCCGGCGCGTCTTGAAGGCGGGATCATGGAACACCCTGTGGATGAGCTCGCCGGCGTCCTCCCCGGCGAAATCGGGGGTGAGGAAGAGGGCCTGGCGGCTCTCCTCGCCGTCGCGGTGCCACTTCTCGACCGCGATGCCGTAGAAGCGGCAGAGGATGTTCTTGGCCTTGATGATCTCGAAATCGTCGACGGCGAACTCGCAGGCGATGTCCTCGTCGTAGAGGTGGCCTCTTTCCAGGAGGAGCATGGCGATCTTCTCGGCGAGTTCACGCTCGTCCAAGTCGTGACACCCCTTTTGTCGGCAGCTGCGAACGATTATTATTCGGTTATATATATCGGAGGAAGGTCCGCGGGAGTTGACATCCCATACCCGTTTGAGAGGAGCAAGGAGGTCGTTCTGGGTCTCTTGCGAGGGACGGCAGGGAAGATTCTGCCGGGTCTGGCGGGCGTAGCCATGGCGGCCCTCTTCATGTCGCGCCGCGCCGCGCCCCTTTACGAGGGAGAGGCGGTGGTGCCGGGACTGGAGGGCGACGTGGAGGTACGCTTCGATCGCTGGGGCGTGCCGCACGTTCGCGCTCGGAGCCTCGCGGACCTCGTGAGGGCGCAGGGTTACCTGGTGGCGCAGGAACGCATGGCACAGCTCGAGATGTTGCGCAGGGCCGCGCGCGGCACCCTTGCCGAGGTCGCGGGGGAAAGGGCCCTGCGGAGCGACGTCTTCATGCGCGCCCTCGCGCTGGCGGAAAGGGCGCACAGGATGTCGTCAGGCCTGCCGAGGCGCTCCCTCGACTGCCTGCATTGCTACGCGGAAGGGGTGAACGCGTACCTGGGGCGTTTCGGCAAGGGGAGGCACGCGGGCCCGGCGTTATCGCCATCGCGGCTCTTGCGGCCGTGGACGGCGGAGGACTCCCTCCTCTGCCACCTCCTCTTCGCCTGGAACGCCGACGCCGCCTGGATGGAAGCGCTGGTGAGAGGGCGCATCACGCGCCTTCTTGGACACGAGGCGGCGCTTGCCCTGTATCCCGGTGGGGAGGGGGAGGCTGAGGAAGGCGCCCGGGAGACCGGGCGCGAGGGCTCCTTGCCCCCGGAGGGGTGCGAGCGGGAATTCCTGCGCGGTGAAGGAGAGGAACCGCCGTGGTGGACGCCCGCCCTGCAGGCGCGGGTCGCGGGATGCAACGGCATCGCCCTGGGCGGCTCGCGCGTGGAGCGGGGAACGCCACTCCTGGCCAACGACCTGCACCTTCCGCACGCGGAACCCACCTTCTTCTACCTCATCCACCTCGCCTGCGACGAGGGGTCGTACGATGCGGCGGGGGCCGCGCTTCCAGGGATGCCCGGCATTTATGTGGGCAGAAACCGCCGCATCGCTTGGGGTGCCGTGTCCATGTCCTGCGCTGCCGCCGACGTCTTCGTGGAGAAGCTGGACGGGGACGGAGGGAGCCTCTTCCTCGCGGAGGGGATATGGAAGAAGCTGGAATGTAGGGAAGAGGAGATAAGTGTGTTCCCGTCGCGCGTCCACGAGGCCCGCGTGGAGCTCACCGACCGCGGCCCCCTCATAGCGAGGGACGGCGACGCGGGCCTCTCGCTCAAGTGGGTGGATCACGCGGCGGAGGGCAGGGACGTCGTGGGCAGCCTGCTGGACCTGAACATGGCCGGGGACTGGGAGGGGTTCCGCCGCGCGCTGCGCGCCTACCCGGGCCCGGCGACCTTCTTCCTCTACGCAGACGCGGAAGGGCGCGTAGCGTACCAGGCCGCCGGACTGATCCCGCAGCGCGAGGGACACGACGGGAGCCTGCCCCTGCCGGGATGGGAAGGGGGATACGGCTGGAGGGGTTGCCTGCGCTACGAGGACATGCCGTATTGTCCCCGTGCGCCGCGAGGCACGGTGGTGGCGACGGAGGGACGCTGCGAAGTGGAGGCAGCTTACGGGAGCGAGGAGGCGAGGAGGGCTTGGCGACGGAATGCCAGGATCTGGGAGCTCCTGGGAGAGGGGCGCGGCCTTGCGGTGGAGGACCTCGTGCGCGTTCAGGCGGACCGCTACGACGCGGGAGGGGACTTCATGCGCCGCGAGATACTGCGCGCGGCCCGCATGATCGGCGACCTCGGCGAGGCGGTGCGCCAGGCACTCCCCCTCCTCGAGGTATGGGACGGCACGGCGCAGGAGGAAAGCGCGGCGCCATCCATCTGTCACCTCACGCGCAGGGTGCTCTCGGAAAGGTTGCTGCGACACCGCCTCGGTTACCGGCTGCAATACGATTACGCGACCACCTGCCGCGCGGCGGACGCCGCGCTTGAGGGTATCCTGGTAGACAGGAAGGGTTGGTGGCTGCCCCCCACCGCCGGCAGCTTCGAGGAGCTCGTGGTGCAGTGCCTGGAGGAGGCGCTGGTTCGCCTCGAGATGCGCTTCGGCTCACGGCGCATGCGGGAGTGGGAATGGGGGCGCCTGCACCACCTGCGCTTTCCGCATTACCTGCCAGTGCCGCGGGTCCTGCGCGGGCGGCTGTGCCGGCGGTCCTTACCGCGCGGCGGGGTCGCGGATAGCGTCGACCGCTCTCCGCACGTCGATCACCCGTTCGTGCAACTGCCCTGGAGGTCGGGGCGGGGTTTGCCTCCCCTGGCCGACCGCGAGGGTTTCGGGGACGGGGCGGGCGCGGGACCCGTCTTGCGCATGATCGCGGACCTCTCCGCGGCGGGAGGATCATGCTGGTGCATCGACCTGGGACAGTCTGCGCATCCCCGCAGCCCCTACCTGCGCAACTTCCTGCCGCTGTGGAGAAAGGGCGAGTATGCCCCCATGCTCATGGAAGAGGGCGAGATCGCGGAGCACACGGCGAGCACGCTGAAGCTGAGGCCGCGGCGATGACCCGACTCCCCGACACGGTCCTTCCCGGATACGAACAGGTGGCCTTCCATGATGACCGTGAGGTGGGGCCGGAAACGCGACCTAGCAGGGCTGGTCCGGCGGTTCGCGCGTGGCGCGGAAAGGGGCGGATGTCGTGGGGAGGGGGACTTGTGAAGCGGGTAAGGTGGACCCGGGAGTCGCGGGGATCGGACGGGGTCACCGGGCCTGGGAGGAAAGATTGGTGATGAAGGAGCGGCTACCCGTCTCCTCGCGCAGGAACTCGTCGAATTCCTCCTCGCTCACCTTGACCCCCGAGTGCAGGAAGAGGGTGTACAGGTAATAGCTCATGTAGGTCCATTCCCGGCGCACCTCCTCCATCACCTTCTCCCGCTTGCTCTTCACCGGGATGAGCCTCTCGCCCTCGTATTCCAGCTCGTTCATCTTCCTGCGCAGGTCTCGGCAGCTGCGTATGGCGTCCCTGGTCTCGTACTCAAGGTCCGTCTTGCTCATGTTGTTTATGTTGCGGATCCAGGGGGGGATGTTGTCCGAGGCCTCGCCGTGCTTGAACAGGTTGTAGTACCTGGCCAGCTTGCGCAATATCTCCTCCGGAACCTCTTCCATGTCCCCTCCTATACGGCGCCCTTTATCTTGATATGCGAGAGGTCGAGGGTGAGTATCTTGCGCGCCAGCTCCGGGTAGCGGGCGATGAAGAGGAGCTCGTCCTCGACCAGCGGCTTCTGGGTGGTGACGTTGGCGTAGCGCACCAGCTCGAGGATGTCCCTTGCCTCTTCCTCGGACTGGAACTCCACCTCCAGCTTCTCGTAGACGTTGCGGAAACCCTTGATGCCGGAGTATTCCCCCAGGGTGATGTTGCGGCCCGTCTCGATGACTTCCGGCTCGCCGCGGCCCAGTTCCTCGTAGTCGTACAGCTCGTAATTGCGCCGGCTCTTCAACGCGCCGTCGGCGTGAATGCCGGATTCGTGGGCGAAGGCGTTCTCGCCCACGCCGGGCTGGTTCACAGGTATGGGCACCCCGAAGGCGTAGGAAGCGTACTTGGCGGTCTTCCATGCCGCCATGAGGTTGACGGAATCGTCCAGTATGTCCTCGCCGTCGAAGAGAGAGGACTTCTTGATGGCCAGGATGGTGGAGACCAGGTCGGTGTTCCCCGCCCTCTCTCCCATGCCGTTGATGGTGGTGTTTATATAGGCGTTCACCCCGCCCTCAAGGGCCCCCTTGGCTCCCGCTACCGAGCAGGCCACCGCCATCCCCAGGTCGTTGTGGCAGTGCAGCTCGATATCGATGCCCGTCTCGCGCGCCAGCATCCTTATGCGCTCGTAGATGGTGAAGGGATCGTTGTATCCCAGGGTATCGCAATAACGCAGGCGCTCCGCCCCGTGTTCCCTGGCGGCCAGCGTGAACTCCACCAGGTGTTCGTCGCTGGTGCGGGAGGCGTCCTCGGCGTTCACCCCGATGGAGGTGAAGCCCAGCTCGTGGGCGCGGTCGAGGGCGCTGCACATCAGCCTCACGATGTCCTTGAAGCTGTAGCGGTCGTTCCACTTCCCCTTTATCATCTGCTCCGAGACGGAGATGGAGATGTTGATGTGGCGGAGCTTGGGCACCAGTTCCCTGGCCAGCTCCACGTCCGCAGGTATGGCCCGCACCCAACCGGAGAGGCGCGTGTGGTGTATGGCCCCCATCTCGGCGAGTTCCAGGTTGGCCTGCAGGTAATTGGTCTCGTGCCTGGTGGTGGGGAAGCCGAACTCGCTCTGCCATATGCCCATCTCGTCCAGGAGGAGGTTGATGATGGTCTTCTGCAGCTTGGCCAGCCCCAGGCGGGAGGTCTGCACGCCGTCGCGGTTGGTGACGTCGATTATGTATATGCGTTTGCCGCCGTCCCCGCCGGACGGCTTTCCCTCGGCATTAAATGCGGGCTCCTTCATTCGTCTCCTCGCTCGATGCGTTCTCTTTCCTCATCTCCTCAACGGCCGTATAAAGTATATCAAAGAGGTCGCTTATCTGTTCCTTTTCGAGGCATGAATAGGCTATGCGCAGGTCCGTCTCGCCGGTGGAGATGACTCCCACCCCGTACGAATCGAGCAGGCGCCGGCGCAGCTCTTCCGCGTCGACGCCGTGCACCCTGAGGCAGAGGAAATAGCCGGAATTGAAGGGGTAGGGCGAGAAGGCGTCCGCGAAGCGGCTCTGCGAGAGCACCCGCTTGACCTCCTCGTACCTGTCGCGCAGGAGCTGGTAGTTCTCGGCCTTCTCGTCATGGTAACCGACCGCCCTTATGGCCTTGACCAGGAGCGACTGGGAGGGGGTGGAGCTCTTGGAGATCGTCCCCCGGATGAGGCCGCCCACCTTCTTTTCCAGGGCGGTGTAGACCGCCTGGCGGTCGCCCCCCTCGTCGTGGGAGAAGGTGATGAACCCGAGTCTGAACCCCCAAACGTAGTCCTCCTTGGTGGGGCCGTCGATCTTGATGGCCAGCACGCGGGGATGGCAGTCGGCCAGGAGGGAGAAGAGGGACTCGGGGTAGAGGTCGTTCTCGTAGAGAAGGCCGGCGTAGGCGTCGTCAACGCCCACCACGAGGTTCGCCCCCGTCTCGGCCACCTCGATGATGGCGTCACGTATGTAGGCGGCCTCAGCCGGGTAGGGAGAATAGCCGGTGGGGTTGTGGGGGAAGTTGAGCAGCACG
Source organism: Actinomycetota bacterium (assembly GCA_014360655.1). Taxonomy (NCBI): domain Bacteria; kingdom Bacillati; phylum Actinomycetota; species Actinomycetota bacterium. The sequence goes on from JACIXC010000002.1 coordinate 267,187, forward strand.
AGCACCTTACCCGTGCGCGAGGAATCGAGGAGCTTCCGGTAGAAGCCCTTCACGTTAAAGCGCCCGGCCTCGTCGTAGAAGGGGTAGGTGACCAGCTCCGCCCCGCGCCTGGTACCGAAGATCATGCGGTAGTTGCCCCACATCATCTCCGGCAGCAAGAGGCGGTCGCCGGCGTCGCAGAACATGTCGGCCATGATGCTCAGGCCGTGGGTGAGGCCGTTGGTGACGATGGGCAAGGACGAGCTCTTTCCCTCCAGCCCCGGGTTGGTCATGCGCTGGTGCTCCCTCCAGAGCTGCCGCAGCTCCATGATGCCCGTTGTGGGGGCGTAGGGAAAGGTCTCCTCCGGCTTGAGGTGCTTTATGTACTTGCGCAGGCTGCGAAGGTAGAGGGGTCTTCCGCGCGCGGTGGCGATGCCGATGGTCGCGTTGAACCGGTGTGCCTTCTGCTTGGCCTCGGCCGTCTGGGTGAGGATCCCCCGCGGAAAGAAAAGCTCCCTTCCCAACGCGGAAAGCGTTTGGAAAAGATTGGGAGCATGGTCGCGGATGATCTCGTTCAGCTCGACCGCAAGGGGATCGATGGGTTTCACCTCCAGTCAGACGACGCCGCGAGCATGGACTCCGCTGCCTGCGTCCTGCGTTTATTAGTGTGCGGTTACCGCTTTGCATCATTATAAACGAAGTGTTGCCGGGAGTATATAGAAATCGCGGGAGAATTTCACGGGAATTGGCAAATATTAACTCCCGGTTTACATGGCGGAAAAGCGCGTGATATTCCCGGGCGACCGTGACGGGATTCCCGTATCGCGGGGGCCGGCTTACCGACTGCAGGCCTTTTTTCGGGCACGGCGAACGGGTTATCGCCTGGAGTCGCCATGGCCCGGGATTCCCGTGTGCCGCAAGCCGAAATCCCCGCGTTCAAAAACGGCCCAGCCTTATCTTGGCTATATCCCAGGCGTAGTCGTAGAGATGCATCCCCTTGGAGAGGGCGATGGTCTCGCCGGGATCCACGCCGATTTCATCGGCCATATATTCCTTGAGCAGTTGTATGCCGGCGAGGTTGGCGGGAAAACCGGCCCAGAGGTCCCAGGAGCGGAAGTAGGCGACGAAGTGCAGCTTCCTCTCCTCCGGATAGATGCGGGTGTCTATCTGGCGCAGGCACGGCGGGTCCTCGAGGTAGATTGACTGGGGGTCACATACCGCCATGCAGGCCTGGTTGGTGCCGAAGCCCTCCTCGCGGTACATGCGGATGACCTCCTGTATCTGGTCCTCCAGGTACATGCCGTAGGTGTAGTCTTCGTTTTCCGCGCGGGAGGCGGAGGAGCAGAGCTTCTCGAGATACTCGTGCACGTAATCCATGTCCGTGGGCGGGGGGAGACCGATGCCGGGGGGGATGTCCGGTATGAGGGGCCTCGTCTCCGGGTAGTTGACCTTCACCACCACGAAATCGTATTCCTTGCGCCGGCTGCCCTTGAAGCTCCCCCTATCTATCACGTATTCGCGCCCTTTTTCGAAGATGCCGTAGACGCACTGGAACCAGGCGTCCGGAAGATCCCTCGCCTCTATGAAGGTGATGTCCATAATACCCTCCCTTTAAGGGTCCACATGGCGTCCTGCATCCATTTCGCCGCGGAGGCCGCGTCGACCTCCCTTCACCAGATGTTAGCGGCGGCGGAGAGGCGTGCGCAACGCTCGATAGAGGCCGTTATGATGGCCGCACGAGGACGGCGCACGGCGCGCCTCGCCGGCCACGCGACGTCCTGCTCCACCCCCGCTTACTTTAGCATGCAGCGAGGACAACGGCGCCATGCGCCAGGCATCCGGGGTGCGCATCGCCGCGGGCGGGCGATGGAAAGGCGTCGCGCCGGAAAAGGGAAGAAAGGACCGCGACGGAAAAAGGGCGGAAGGGATGCAGGACCTCCCATCTGTTAGAATTAACGTGTGTCCGGGTCGGCCTCGTTTCCCGGTCGTCAACTGCGGCCGAAGGATGCGGAGGAGAGGTGGCGGAAGCGCGTATGGAGGCGGCGAGAATTTACGTGGCGGGGTGTGACGTCGGCTCCACCACGGGCAAGGCGCTGATCATGGGGGACGGGGAGGTGCTGGGTTGCTCCGTCATCCCCTGCGCCGTGCGGCCGGAGATCACGGCGGAGCAGGCGTTGGACATAGCCCTGCGGGAGGCCGGCCTCACGCGGAGGGAGGAGATCGCCTACATCGTGGGCACGGGATACGGCCGCGTGCGCATCCCCTTCGCGGACGAGAACGTCTCCGAGATAACCTGCCACGGACTGGGCGCCTTCCACCTCAACCCCGGGGACCGCACCCTCATCGACGTGGGCGGGCAGGATTGCAAGGTCATCCGATTGAGCCCGCAGGGGAGGGTGGTGGATTTCGCCATGAACGACAAGTGCGCCGCCGGTACCGGCAGGTTCTTCGAGGCCATGTCCAGGGTGCTCGAGATCCCGCTCGAGCGCTTGAGCGAGCTCTCGCTGCTCTCCCGCAACCCGGCGCAGATAACCAGCCAGTGTAGCGTCTTCGCCGAGTCGGAGGTCATCACCCTCCTCAACGAGGGGGTGGAGATAGAGGACATCGCGGCGGGCATCAACGAGGCCATAGCGGCCAGGCTGGCGTCGCTGGTGCGCAAGGTGGGCGTGGAGGAGGAGGTCTCGGTGTCGGGGGGGTGCGCGAAGAACCGCGGGCTCATCCTCGCACTGGAGAGAAAGCTTGCGGTGAGGATGAAGCCGCTGGGCATGGACCCCCAGCTCATCGGGGCGCTGGGAGCCGCGCTCATCGCCGGCAGGCGGCTGGCGGAGGGCGGGAAGGAGGTGTGAGGGCATGGCGGACGAGGCGAGCGGTTCGGCGGGAGAGGAGAGGTACCTGAGGAAGATAAAGGAGCTGGACATGATCTGGCGCCTCAACGAGCAGATCATGACCTTCGAGAACATGGACCGCCTGCTGCAGGACATCCTGTCCGGAGCCATAGAGGTGATGGAGGCCACCTCCGGTTCCATCATGCTCATCGACCCCCCTGGCAGCGACAGCCTGGTCATCAAGGCGGCGCAGGGCCTGCGCAGCGAGGTGGTGCGGAAGGCGCGCATCAAGGTGGGCGAGGGCATCGCGGGGCTGGTGGCGGAGAGGAGGGAAGGCATGCTCCTCCTGGACGACCTCATGGACCCGCGCCTGCGGAGCCGCCGCAAGATATCCGACGCCCTCAGCGTGCCCATCATTTCCGAGGGCGAGCTCCTGGGGGTCCTCAACCTCAACACCAAGAGGAACCAGGCCTTCGGCGAAGTCGACCTCTTCCTCCTGAACACCCTCATCAAGCAGATAGCAACGGCCATCGAGCGCGGAAAACGCCTCGAGGTACTGCGCAAGAGGCTGGGGGAGGTCGAGCACGAGGAAAGGGAGGCCCTGCAGGAGATGCAGCGTCTCAACCTGCTGCTGGACGACAAGAGGAGGGAATACCAGCGCATCCGCCAGGAACACGACAAGTTACTGCGCGAGATGCGGGGGCTGTCGGGCCCGGTGGCCTGAGACCGCGGGGTAAACCGCGGCGACCTGGCGGAGGGGAAAGCGGGCCGGGCACCGGGGTAAACCCGGCGTGGGCCGTGGTATGACACGGGGAGGGTAAGGCCCCGGTGCATGCCGCGGCGGTCGCAATCGAGGGGTCAGCCTGTCCGGGAAAGGTTATGCGGTGGAGGAGTGAAGCCGGTCATGGATGAGGAGAAACGCTACCTCCTTGCCCTCTACACCAGCCCGAGGCGCGGGGGCAACACCTCGCTCCTGCTCGAGGAGCTGGTGGAGGGCGCGAGGGAAGCCGGCCTGCGCGTGGTGGAGTTCCGCACGGCCTCCATGGACATCAGGCCGTGCCGCGCCTGCGACGCCTGCTTCCTTGACGGGGAATGCGTGCAGAAGGACGAGATGCAGGACATCTACCCTCATCTTACCGGCGCCGGGGCCGTCGCCCTGGCCGCGCCCATATTCTCCATGAACATCTGCGCGCAGGCCAAGGCGCTCATCGATCGCTGCCAGCGCTTCTGGTCCGCGCGTTACGTGCTGAAGATCGAACCGGTGGAACCGGGGTTCGCCGCGTTGAGGAGGGGCTTCTTTATATCCTGCTGCGGGCGCGACAGGCCGGAGACCTTCGCGTGCACGCGGCCGACGATTACCTATTTCTTCCATATCATCCAGGTCGCGGACTGGGAATCCCTTACCTATTCCGGGGTGGACCGCGCCGGCGACATACGCGAAAGGGAGGGCGCGCTTGAGGCGGCGCGCGCCCTCGGGGTATCCCTGCGGGACCTGGGGAAGCCCTTGCGCTGAAGGGAGCGGACGGCGCCCCGCGGGGTGCGAAGATGCGAGCGGGAGCGGGGGAGTCCGGGTCGAGGAAACGGGGAAAAGGAACCGAGAAGGAGGGAGAGTGACATGGCCCTGATGAACGGAGGAGAGGTACTGGTAAGGGCGCTGCTCAAGGAGGGCGTGAGGTGGGTCTTCGGGATCCCCGGAGGCCAGCTGTGCACCTTCACCGACGCCATCGCGCGCGTGGGCAGGCCCAACGGCATGGATTTCATCACCACGCGTCACGAGGCGGTGGCCGCCCACATGGCCGACGCCGTCTCCCGCACCTCCGACATGGTGGGCGTGTGCACGGGGACGGTCGGTCCGGGTGCGGCCAACCTGGTGTCCGGGGTCTACGTGGCCTACAACGACAGCATCCCCATGGTGGTCATCACCCCGCAGATACACTCCGACCGCTCCTACCCCTTCAAGGGCTCCCAGCAGCAGCTTGACCAGATAGCCCTCTTTCGCCCCATCACCAAGTGGAACGCGCTGGTCAACCGCTGGGACCGCATACCCGACCTGGTGAGGTGGGCCTTCCGCGAGGCCACCACGGGCAGGCCGGGGCCCGTGCACCTGGACATCAACGTGGATGTCCTCTTCCAGAGCGGCGAGATGGACGAGAGCGCCTTCCTGCCGCCGGAGCGCTATCGCAGCGAAGTGCGCCCCTGCGGGGACCCGGAGGCGGTGGAGGAGGCGGTGCGCATGCTGCTCTCCGCCGAACGCCCCCTCATCCACAGCGGCGGCGGTGTGATGCGCGCCAAGGCCTGGGACGAGGTGCGCGAGCTGGCCGAGTACCTGCACATCCCGGTGACCACCAGCGTCTCGGGGAGAGGTGCGCTGCCCGAGGACCATCCCCTGGTGCTGCTCCCCAAGGGCATGGGGGCCATCATGGCGGAGTCCACGTCGGACGTGGTGCTCAGCGTGGGGTGCACCATGTCGGAGCTCGATTTCTGGGGGCAGCCCAACATGTGGGGCGACCCGGCGTCGCAGAAGTTCATCTACGTGGACATAGACCCCTCGAACATAGGGCTCAACCGCGAGTTCGACCTGGGCATCATAGGCGATGCCAAGAAGGTGCTGCGCCAGATCATCGAGCGCGTGAAGCAGGAAACGGGGCCCGTGGAGGAGAGGGATTTCCTCGCCGGCTACCGCGAGCTGGAGGAGCAGGCCCTGCAGAGTTACGAGGAGCTGGCGCGCTCCGAGTCCAAGCCCATACATCCCCTGCGGCTTATCACCGAGGCGGTGGAGCTCCTGGGGAGGGACGGTATCCTGGTCATGGACGGAGGGAACACCGCCCTGTGGACGAATATCGCCGGCCGCGTCTACCGCCCCCGCTCCTACCTCTGGGCGGAGGGGACGGGACAGCTGGGCACGGGGATAGGGTTCGCCATGGGGGCCAAGCTCGCCAACCCCGACCGCCCGGTGTACATCATCCACGGCGACGGGTCATTCATGATGCATTGCCAGGACCTGGAAACGGCGGTGCGCTGCAGGCTGCCCATCGTCGACATCATCTCCAACGACGGGGCCTGGGGCATGATCAAGGGGGCGCAGCACGCCGCCTTCGGCCGCCGTTACTGCGGCGTCGATTTCGGCGAGACGCGCTACGACCTCCTGGCGGAGGCCATGGGGGCGAGGGGGATACGGGTTGAGGACCCCGAGGACATACGCCCCGCCCTGGAGGAGGCGGACGTTTCCGACCGCCCCACGGTCATCGACGCCGTGGTGGACCGCGAGGCCAACCTGGACGTCCCCGTCCTCTTCGAGACGATAATCAACCTCTGGCTGCAGGGCTGTCCTGAGCCCTACTGCGGGGAATGACGGCGGGAAGCGGAAAGGCTTGCGGGAGACGCCTGCGGGGGCGGCCCCTCAGGTCTCCGGTTCCTCTTCCAGGTCTTCCCAGTCAGGGGGCAGCAACTCCCGCACCTTTTCCCGTATGAGGCGGGTGATCTCTGGAAGGACCTTGTGGGGCCTTCCCTGCAGCTGCGGGACGCGGAAGGGCTTGCCGATGTTTATGTGATAGTACTCGCCCTTTTTCTCCTCGATGCCCACGGGCAGGACGGGGACCCCGGTCTTCCAGGCGAAGTAGGCGGCGCCGTGGGTGAAGGGATGCAGCTTGTCATCGTCGTGGCGCGTGCCCTCCGGGAAGATGCCCACGCAGTCGCCCTTATCCAGGTAGTGCATGGTGCGTCGTATGGCCTCCGGCCCGGGCCTCTCGCGGTCCACCGGGTAGGCGAAGAAGATGCGCACCATGAGGCACTCGAAGAGGCCATTGCGCGGGTCGAAAGCCTCCTTCTTGGCCATGAAGCGCACGGGCCGTTTCAGCGCCAGGTTGATGGCCACGGGGTCCTTGCGGCTGTTATGGTTGGCCACCACCAGCAGGGGACCCCTGCGCGGCACGTTCTCGTAACCGGAGTAGCGGTAATGGTAGAAGGCCGCAACCACCCTGAAGATGGGCCACCCGATCAGGAACCTTATCATAGCCATCGCCTCCCCCGGGACGTGACCCGTGACGCTGTGTTCCGCCACGCGTGCGCCTGACGCCCCTGCTGGCGGTTCGCAGCCGTCGCCTCCGCAGCGCGAAAAGTATTATCATGTAAAAGGTATCACAGGGGGCAGCGAGAAGAATATAGTGTGTGAAAGGAGTGTGTGATAAGAGTGGCGGTAGAGCGGAGGAGATAGCGGCGTCGACATAAAGGTGGTGGCAGGCGCTTGGTAAAACACAGGGCGTTTTTCTACTACTTCAACCACACGCCAGGAGTGGGGATACTGGCGGACAACGAGCGCGAGGGCTGGCGCAGGGCGAATCTCTACGCCTTCGGGGTGGACATGGACACCCTGCAGCGCGTCCTTGAGGGGGAGGCGGGGACGGCGCTCATCACGAGCGGCGTCCTGGCCTCCATGCCCGCGCAATCCCGGGTGCTCATTGCGGGAGGCGTCGTCTTCAAGGGGCTCACCTGCCTGGCGGGAGAGGGGCGGGACGGAAAAGAGGTGATAACGGGGCTGGAAGAGGCGGTTCCCGGCTTCAAGGTCGTCGAGAGCGGCGCCTTCCGGCACCCGCAGTCCATATCGCCCCTCGAGGTGTACGGGTTTTCCTACCAGGGGAAGGTCATAGGCATAGCACGCGTGGTGTTCTTCGAGTACGCCACGCAGTTCTCTCTTGCCGGCATCTACCGCGACCAGGACCGCAACCTGCTCGACGAGCTCTACGCCGCGGCGGGCGGCCTGCATGCCTTCATGACCGTGCCCAATCCGCTGCGCACGGAGGAGAGGGACCAGCGGGTGGAGGTCAACATGTTCATGTTGCGCCTTCCGCTCAAGGAGGAGCTGCAGGCGGAGTTCGTGCAGTCCATCTCGGGGGTTCCGGGCCTCGCCTTCTACGTCGCCTGAGGGGCGGTTAGCCCCCGCTCACGCGCCCCGCCGTCAGGCCTCGCGCCCGATGGCCTTCGCCACCTTGCGGATCCTGTTCATCATCGTACTGAAGGACTCGAAGTCGAGGGACTGTGGTCCGTCGCAGAGGGCGGCGTTGGGGTTGGGGTGTATCTCGACGAGCAGGCCGTCTGCCCCCGCGGCCACCGCGGCCAGGGACATGGCGGGGATGAGGGAGGCGATCCCCACGGAATGGCTGGGATCCACCACCACCGGCAGGTGGGAGAGCTTCTTCAGCGCCGCGACCGCCGAGAGGTCGAGGGTGTTGCGGGTGTAGGTCTCGAAGGTGCTGATACCGCGCTCGCAGAGGATGATGTTCCTGTTGCCCTCCTTGATGATGTACTCGGCGGCCAGCAGCAGGTCCTCGATCTTGGCGCTGGGGCCGCGCTTGAGCAGCACGGGGTGGCCGCTCCTACCTATCTCGGTGAGGAGGACGAAGTTCTGCATGTTGCGTGCGCCCACCTGGATGATGTCGGTGTACTGGCAGAAGACGTCTATCATGCGCGGGTCGGTGAGCTCGGTGACCACCGGCAGCCCCGTTTCCTCGCGCGCCTCCGCCAGGTAGCGCAGCCCTTCCTCGCCGAGGCCCTGGAAGCTGTAGGGCGAGGTGCGCGGCTTGAAGGCTCCGCCACGCAGTATCGACCCCCCCGCCATCTTCACCAGCCGCGCCGTGTTGAGGATCTGCTCCCTGCTCTCCACCGCGCAGGGTCCGGCCATCACCACCACCCTGTCCCCGCCTATGCGCACGCCGGCGACGTCGATCACCGTGTCCTGGGGATGCGTCTCGCGCGAGGCGAACTTGTACGGCTTGAGGATGGGGATGATGCGCTCCACGCCTGGATATCCGGCCATGGTCTCGACGACCTTGGTCTTGTCGTCGCCGATGACGCCGATGACCGTCTTCATCACGCCGTATATGGGATGGGTCTTGAGGCCGAACTCCTCGATCTTGCGCAACACCGCATCGATCTGCTCGCGGGTCGCGTCCTGGGACATGACGACGATCATGCTACCACCCTCTCACCGGTGTATGGAGAAAAAATTACCACCGCGTTCCTGCAGTGTCAACGCGGGTTTCGCGCCTTTGCGGCGGCGGGGTAGGCCTCCTCAGCCGGCCTGCAGCAACTCCATGAGGGTCTTGATGAGGTCGGTCTCGGTGATGATGCCCACCAGCTTCCCACCGTCAACCACCGGCAGCCCGCCGATCTTGTTCTCGAGTATGAGGCGGGCGGCTTCCTCCAGGGGGGTCTGCGGGGAGACGGTGACGGGGTCGGGCGTCATGATGCCCCTGACCTGTATGCGATCCAGTATGTAGTCGACGTATCTCCTCTCGTGCACCACCGCGGAGCTGATGTCCGCGCGGCGCACATCGCGGTCGGTCACGATGCCCACCAGCCTGCCTCCCTCCACGACGGGGAAGCGCCGCAGGCCGTGCTCCTCCATGAGGCGCTTCGTCTCGCGCAGGGTGTCATCGGGGGAGAGGACGATGGGGTCTACGCTCATACGCTCCCTTACCAGCATCGCTTCCTCCTTCCGGGCGTGAGATCACGCGGACGGTGACTTCACCGCCATTATAAACCCCCATCCTCAATACACCCAGCCGGGAAAGGTGCAGACGGACGCCGCCTGCCTCACGTGGCGGTACATCTCCACGTCCTTCCACGGTTCGCCGAGTATGCCGTCGTGGATGGCCCAGCTCCTGCCGCGCACCGTCTTCTCCATGCCCGGCATGCGGAAGGGGGTGCTGCCGTCCAGCCTCGGCAGCAGGTCGCCCCCGGGTCGGAAACCCCGGTCGATATCTTCCATCTTTTTCCTGCCGCGCATGTAATTGAAGCCGTACTTCTCGAAGATGATGGCGTCGTGGTAGGCGAGAGGCTCCGCCACCAGCATATCGTGGCCCATGGCGGAGACGAAGCGCAGGACGAGGGGGAGGAAATCCTTGAGCATGTGGAGGCCCCGCCTCACCTGGCCGGGGGCTAGGCCCGCCTGCATGGCCCTTATCTCCTCGGGGATGTTGCGGCGGGCGGTGCCGAACTTGGTCCGCCTTCCGGCGTCGTCTATGTCCGTGTTGAAGCGCGGGGAACGGGGGTCGTTCACGATGAGGAAGGTGATCTCCACCTTGAAGAAGGCGGTGTCCGCGATCTCCAGGAAGAAGATGCAGTCCCGGTCATCTGGGTGCTCGCGCACCTCGATTATGGCGAAGCCCGCCTGTCGCGGCGCGATGACGTTCACCACCCGTTCCCCCGAGGGGTTGCGGAAGGTGAGGGGGTCGATAGAGAACATGCCGAAAACCCGCTCCGGGATGAGCAGGGAGTAGATCCGCTCCTTCGTCTCGGATGCCAGCTGGTTTATGGCGTGGATGCTGTTGCGGGGCGCGTCTCCGGCCAGCGCCGCCAGCTCCTCCTCCACTGCGCGCGTGCCGCTCTTCTGCATACCCTCCGGCTCCCTTGCGCGGGTTTGCAAGCCTCGTTCCCTGTATATTATAGGGTAAGCGGGAGCGTATACCCGCGATCGGAGGAAAAATAACACCGCGGTATGCGTCTAGTACGCGGGAGGTAAGCGCATAACGAGGGCGGGCGGGAACGCGTCGTGCAGTTGCCGTGAGTGCCGTGAAAGGTAATGGAGTGGGGCCGCATAACGGGGAGGACGACTACCTGGACACGCCGCGCGGCAGGGTCTGGGTGAGGACGAGGGCACAGCCCTCGTTCATAGCCTCGCTGCGCTTGGATGAAGGAATGGGCATCTTCGCCGCGCCCCATTACCCATCCTCGCGGGAGAAGAAGGCCCTTGAACGCATAGCCGCCAGGGAAGGCAGCAATATCATCCTCGCCTACACGGACGACGGCGTTATCGTGGGCTTCGTGGTCATCGCGCCGCCCAGCCAGGCTGAGAGATGGGGTGAGCTCTCCGGCCTGGGGCTGGTGGAGGCGATGGCAATCGAGGTAAGCCGCGACTGGAGGGGCATGGGGATCGCGGACAAGATGATGGAGTGCGGCCTGCGCGACCCAGCCATCGACGACAAGATAGTCATATGCACCGGTTACACCTGGCACTGGGACCTGGAGGGAAGCGGCCTGAGCAAGGAGGATTACCGGCGCATGCTCCTGCGCTACCTGGAAAAGGCGGGTTTCATGTACTACGAGACGGACGAGCCCAACGTCTGCCTCGACGCGGCGAACTTTTTCACCGCGCGCGTCGGTCCCCGCGTAGACGAAGAACTCTACCGCCGCTTCGAGGGCCTGCTCTTCCGTGACGGGAGCTGGGCCGAGTTCCACGGCAGGCCACGCACCATCAGCGAGGTGCTCGGCGAGGGGGGTGCGGGCGCGGATAAGGGCGAGAAGATATGACCCGTGGTAAACTGCGGGTCAAGAAGTGGTATACTCTTTGGAAAGCGGGGATTTCCCGTCGTCGGTTGAAGGTGAGGGATGCGATACAAGGGCCTGGTCATCAGGCCGCCCAGCGAGGCGGACAGCTATATTCTGCAGGTGGCTTACGGGTGTTCCCACAATGCCTGCACCTTCTGCCCTACCTACAAGGGAACCCGCTTCCGTCAGAGGCCGCTGGAGGAGGTGAGGGAAGACATCGCCGTCGCCGGGCGCCTCATGCCTTACACGCGGCGTGTATTCCTGGCCGACGGGAACGCCCTCTGCCTTCCCACGGAACGTCTCGCTGCCGTACTCTCCTGTCTGAGGGAGGCGTTTCCTGGACTGGAAAGGGTTGGTATCTACGCCAACGGCAGTGACATTAACGAGAAGACGCGCGAGGAACTGGCACACCTGGCGCGACTGGGCCTGGGGATCGTTTACCTGGGCCTGGAAAGCGGAGACGACGAGGTCTTGAGGCGGGTTCGCAAGAAGGACAGCTGCGAGGAGATGGTGCAGGCGGTGGTGAAGGCCAGGGAATGCGGCCTGCTCACCTCGGTCATAGTCCTGCTCGGTCTCGCGGGACGCGAGGGCTCCCTGCGCCATGCCCGTCTCAGCGCCGAGGCCGTGAGCAGGATGAACCCGCATTACCTGAGCGCCCTCACCCTGATGGTGGTGCCGGGCACGCCCCTCTACGATGAGCAGGAAAGGGGCGATTTCGTCCTCCCGGACCAGGAGGGGCTCCTGCGCGAGCTGCGCGAGTTCATAAGTTGCTGCCGGCTGGAAGGCTGCGTTTTCCGCACCAACCACGCTTCCAACTACTTACCATTAAAGGGTATTCTTTCCAGGGACACCGAGAAGCTTCTGCAGGCGATCGACGAAGGGCTGCGAAGGCCGCAGGTGCTGCGACCCGAGTACATGAGGGGCCTCTGAGCGGGGGAAACGGGGGCATGGGACGCTGTAAGTATTTACCGTTTTTTCTCAAGGGGGGCGCGGGCGCGCACGATATATTAAGTGAGGCCGTCGCTGACAAACGGAGCTTACAAAGATGAAGACGATAGCCTACATAGAGGACGACCCGGACATGATCGACCTCGTGTCCATCATCCTCCAGAAGCACGGCTATCGCGTGGCCGGTTTTACCGAGAGCCGCGAGATCGTCCCCAAGCTGGAGTCGCTGAAACCTGAGCTCATCCTTTTGGACCTCATGATGCCGCACGTGGACGGAATCGAGGTGTACAGGGAGATCAAGAGCCGCGAGGGGATGGCGGACGTGCCGGTGATCATCATATCCGCCATGAAGAGGGCGGTGGAGGAGATCGAGAAGGAGGGCGAGGTAAAGGTCGAGGCCTGCCTGGTGAAGCCCTTCACCATTGGCGAGCTGCTGGAGACGGTGAACAGGGTGATGGGCGGGGTTGACTAAAGCGGGGGAAGGGAACAAAATGATGATGGCCCGAGGCGAGGAGCGGCGGGCTTTTTAACCGCTGGAAAAGGTACGGAGGTGAACCAGATGACGGAGCACGGCGAGATACTAACGACGGGAGTAAAGGCCCCGGCGGGGAAGTACTATTGCGATAAGTGCGGGTTCGAGTACGAGCACAAGGATGAGAACGAGCCGCTTCCCAACTGCCCGGCCGAGGGTATATACACGGTGTGGAACCTGGAGAGGTTGAAGCCGCGCTTCGTGGAGAGCATCTGAGAACCCGGCAGACCGGCGACCTCTTGACCGCATGCAAGCCCCGCAAGGGGCTTATTCTTTTAGGGTCCCCAACCTCTCCAGGTGGCGACGGTAGCGCAGCATCCTGGCGAGTATGGCGGCGGCCTTCTCGGGGGCGGTGAAGATGACCGTCTCTCCCGCCTCGAGGTCACGCAGGTTCTCCTCGCCTATGAACTGCATCTCCACGAAGAGGATGGGCTTGCGGTAAGCCGCCATGAGTTCTTTGGCGCGGGAGAGCAGGCGCAGGTTGCGCTCCTTCAACTCCATGAAGAAACTCTTCATGGCGTCCATGCTCATCTCCATTATCAGGTTCTGTGAGACGAGGACGTTGAGGCCGATGATGGTTCCCGTGCCCAGCGAGCCCAGAACCACCAGCGCATCGACCTCGGGGGAGGCGGCCATGGCCTCCATGATGGCAAGGTGGGTTTCCATGTAGATGTTGCCCACCAGGTCGACCGGGTTGCCGTGGCTCCAGAAAGGGGGAAGGAGGCGGTCACAGACCTCCATTACGTCGTCGTCGAGTGCGGCCAGCCTCAGGCCCTCCATGGCCGTGGCGTCGGTTGCGAGCACTCCCCAGCCGCCTCCCAGGGTGATTATGCCTACCCGGTCGCCCCTGGGGAGGGGCAGCCTGGTGAAGGACTTCGCGAGGTCGAGCATCTCCTGGGAGGTGTCGACGCGCAGGGCGCCCGCCTGCTTGAAGGCGGCGTCGTATATCTCGTCGGAACCCGCCAGTGAGCCGGTGTGAGACATGGCGGCCCTGCCGCCCTCCTCGCTGCGGCCGGACTTGAGCACGATGACCGGTTTCTTGCGGGTGGTTCGGGAGATCACCTCCATGAGGCCGCGCCCGTCCTCCACGCCCTCCAGGTAGGCGAGGATGAGTGAGGTCTCGCTGTCCTCGCCGAAATACGCGATGAAATCGCCGGCGCCGAGGAGGGCTTCGTTGCCGCTGCCGACGAATTTCGCGAAGCCGATGCCCTGGTTCATGGCCCAGCCGAGCATGTTGGCGCCCACGTTTCCGCTCTGGGAAACGAAGGAGATGCTCCCGGGGCGCAGCTGGAGCGGGGCGCCGACGGCGTAAAGGCGATGGACGGCGTTCACCACGCCCATGGTGTTCGGCCCGACGACGGCCAGTCCGTGCCGCCTCCCGATCTCCACCAGCTCTCGCTCCAGGCGGGCGCCTTCCTCGCCGACCTCGGAAAAGTTGGAGGAGATTACCACCACGTGGGTTATCCCTTTGCGCGCGCATTCTTCCAGGACACCCCCCACCGTGTGGGAGGGTGTGGTGACGACGGCGAGGTCGGGGGTCACGGGGAGGTCCTGGACGGAACGGTAGGCGGGCAGGCCGTGTATGGTCTCCTCCCGCGGGTTCACGGGGAATATCCTTTCCCTGGGGTAGCCGCCGGCGAGCAGGTTCACCAGCAGGAAGGATCCCCACTTGGCGGGAACGTTGGAGGCCCCCACCATGGCCACCGATTGCGGCTTGAAGATCTTGTCGAGGTTCATGTACGTCTCCTCCCTCCTTGCGTGCATCGCAAAGATTATATGGGAGCGGCGGGACCTCCACAAGCCGCATCGGTCCTATGACGTTCCACCTACGGGACGTGCCCGTCGCTTCATTGCACGTCGCATGACTTGCGGGCCATTGCGGGGCGATCATGTTTGCCACCTTAGGGCGTCGCGACTTATGGCCTCCGCGTCGCAGGATCCACGGGCGGTAAGGGGGGTCGTGCATGAGCGCACGGGCACCGCAACCGGGACCGTAGAGGGCAAAGGGCGGCATTTTTGTCGATCTCCCGGAAACACAAAAAGGTCTTGACAAATTCTGTTTTTCATTTATATTAAAGTTGACAATGTGAAAATTATATAGTTTTGTTCAACAATAGTAACGAGGTGGTGAGTATGGGCAGAAATGCTGGGCTGAGCCTGGACGATTTCTATTTCTGCGACAACCTGCACGTGTTGCGCGAGCTGAGGGACGGCGAGACCTTCGAACTGAGGGGTTTCAAGGCTTATTGCAGCAAGATGGGGAAGGACATCGACGATTCCTTCTGCCATCATTGCTTCATGAAGTAGGCTGCCTCATCGCATCTCGTCCTTCAACCGGTCGGGGCGGTATCGGGCCGCCCCGACACCTATGTGCACGTGGAAAGCAAGGGCGTTGCGGGGGGCTTTCTCTCGGGCGGCCTTCATACCGCCTGAAGGTAGCGGGAGGTGTCCCGTCAAAAAAAGGTAGTGCGAATAGGTAATGCGGCGAAGTCAAGGGGTGAGGAAGAGAGGGTTCTAGGGAAAGGCGACCGCCGGCTGTAGGGCGGGAAAGGGGGACGGCGCGGTCGCTTCTGTTGTAAAATGTTCCTACCGGAACGGGTTCGGAAAGGGGGCGGGAGCGGGACATGGTCGTGGAAGATATTCCCGGAAAGGATGCCCAGAGAGTTCCCACGGGCATAGCCGGGCTGGACGAGATGCTCGGCGGGGGCTTGCTCTTCAACTCCGTTGCGGTCGTCAAGGGGGCTCCCGGGACTGGGAAGAGCTGCCTGGGGATGGAGTTCATCTCCAGGGGTATAAGCGAGTACGATGAACCGGGGCTGATCATCACCTTCGAGGAATTCCCCCGCCAGCTGTACCGGGATGCCATCTCCCTCGGTTTCGACCTGCGCGAGTTCGAGCGGCAAGGCAAGCTGCGCACCATCTTCACCACGCCCGCGGTTTTCCTGCGGGAGATACAGCAACCTGGCGGCATTTTCGACCGCACCATCGAGGAGATCTCGGCACGTCGCGTGTTCGTGGACTCCATGACGCAACTGGAGCGCATCACGCAGGACGCGGTGGAGCTGAGGGAGATAATGTACACCTTCCTCAACGGGCTGCTGCGCTACGACATAACGGCCATGGTCACCCAGGAGGACGCCTACATCACCGGCAACATGTCCGTGGCCGAGGCCGGCCTCTCCTACATCGTGGACACCATCATACAACTGCGCTACGTGGAGATAAGCTCGAGCATAGACAGGGCCCTCTTCGTTCTCAAGCACCGGGCCTCCGACCACGACAAGAGGATAAGGCGCATGCTCATAACCCCCACGGGCGTCAGGGTGGAGTCCGCTTTCGAGGGGCGCGAGGGCATCCTCAGCGGCAATCCATACGTCACGCGCCGCGTGAGGAAGGCCGAGGAGTTCTTCAAGTGAGGGGTATATACCGGTACCCGGGGAGAGGTGTGACGGCACATGCTTGATTTCGAGAATCTCGATCCCCAGATCGGGAGTTTCGTGGAGGAATACATAGATTCCTTCATAAGCTGGGACCTCATACTCTTCTTCCACGAGAACCCCTATACCGTCGGCTCTCCCACCAGCATAGCCATGAGCATAGGCCGCCTGGGTTCCGATATAGAGCCCTACCTGGAGAGGCTGGCGGATAAGGGGGTGCTGGTGCGCGAGTTGCGGACGGGGGAGGGTTCGGAAACCATCTACGCCTACAGGCCCGAGCCCGAGTTCGAGAGGATGGTCGTCGAGTTCAAGCGGGCTTTGCGGGACCGCGCCAGCCGGCTGATCATCGTGAGCAAGGTGCTGCAGAAGGAAGCGCGGCGCTGAAGGATGCGTCATCCGGCCACGACGGGGAGGCACGCGCTTTTCGAGGGACGGGAGGGAATACCGCCACACGCAAGGCATCCCGGGCTCCTGTTTGCGGAGCCCCGCCGTCACGGCGTGAGGAACACGAACCTGGACCCGGAAATCTGCCTGCCCAGGTTCATAAACATGGTGGACACCCCCTATACTTGCTTTGTGTAAAAAAGAAGCAGAGCAAGGAGGTGTCCAAATGAAAGGCTCAATTGGAACGTCTGCCGCTGTCTATCATACGAGACTTCCCCACCAAAGGAAAATCCCCGTTGCGTCAAATTAAAATCTACACGAAAGACCATTCGTTGACTCATAAAAAAATCTACTCGAAATAGGTACTGTCTTGCTCTGCTTCTTCGTCGGGATCAATGGATCCGGAAACCACCGTCT